>CALERM010000080.1 GCA_937907715.1 uncultured Clostridia bacterium | reverse complement strand
AGGTTCAGGTCGTCTCCTGGTACGACAACGAGAACTCCTACACCAGCCAGATGGTCCGTACCATCAAGTACTTCTCCGAGCTGGGCTAAAACCCAATCTAAACATTCAACCGGCGGCACAACTTGCCGCCGGTTTTTTTCGGCTTTTTTCTGCAAAAACAGGCGCGTCAACTGGCAATAACGACAAAGCTTTGGACGGTTTTTCTGCTTGCGAAGCGGACGGAAATGTGGTAAAATCTTACCAACAAACAACAGCAGCAAGAGGAGGACGGCGGATGCAGCGGTTCAGGCTTCCGGGATGGAATAACGGATCATCACAGGACGCACCCGCAGTCTGCGCCCGGACATCTACCGGTCTGGCGCAGGCAGGTCCTTTTGCGTATTTTTGATGCAGCCGATTCCCGTAAAGCGGGGGTTGGCTGTTTGCGTTCTTTTGAAAAATCCGCGCAGGCGGCAGATACCAGCGACACAGAAAGAGGTCAGTTTATGGAGCAGTTCAAGGCGTTTTTGGAGCAATTTCACACCACCGGCGTTTCCAACGCCTACCGGTTTCTCGGCTGTCATGCCGAGAGCCGCGATGGCGTCGACGGGTTTGTGTTCCGGACCTGGGCGCCGCAGGCGCAGTCCGTGCGCGTGACGGGCGATTTCAACTTCTGGAACGAGGAGGATCTTCCGATGCAGCCTGTGGGCTGCGGCGTGTGGGAGGCGTTTTCGAGGTTTGCAAGACCCGGTCAGCACTATAAGCTCTGCATCAAGACCAAAGACGGCAGAACGGTCTATAAGACAGACCCCTACGGAAGCCGCTGCGGCGTGCTTCCTGATACGGCGAGCATCATTGAAGCCGAAGACGGTTTTGTATGGCATGATGGGCTTTACCGGGCGCGGCGCAGAAAAGAGAAAATTTTAAACCGTCCGGTCAACATTTATGAGGCGCATGCGGGTTCCTGGAAGCGGCATGAGGACGGAAGCGTCCTGTCCTTCCGGGAGCTTGCGCAGCAGCTGGTTCCCTATGTCAAAGACATGGGCTATACGCACATTGAGCTGATGCCGGTGATGGAGTATCCATATGACCCGTCGTGGGGCTATCAGATCACCTGCTATTACGCGCCCACGCACCGCTACGGCGCGCCGGAGGACCTCAAGTATTTCATCGACGAGGCGCATAAGGCGGGCATCGGCGTGATTCTCGACTGGGTGCCGGCGCATTTTCCGAAGGATGAAAACGGACTTTACGAGTTTGACGGCACGTGCTGCTATGAGCTGTCCGACCCCGCGATGAACGAGCATCCGGACTGGACGACGCGCATCTATGATTACGGAAAGCCCGAGGTCCGGTCGTTTTTGATTTCCAACGCCTGCTACTGGATTTCGCAGTTCCATGCCGACGGCATCCGGGTCGACGCGGTGGCGTCGATGCTGTATCTGGATTATAACCGCCCGAACTATAAGCCGAACCGCTTTGGCGGGCGTGAGAATCTGGAGGCAATCGACTTTCTGCGGCAGCTCAACGCCGCGGCGTTCCGGACGGAACCTGCGGTGATGATGATTGCCGAGGAGTCGACGGCGTTCCCGCTGATTACGAAGCCGGATTATGACGGCGGACTGGGGTTCCTGTTCAAGTGGAACATGGGCTGGATGAACGATATGCTGCAATACATGTCTCTGGACCCGCTTTACCGCAAGGGAGACCATAAAGCGCTGACATTCTCCATGACCTACGCATTTTCCGAGAACTTTATCCTGCCGCTGAGTCACGACGAGGTGGTCCACGGAAAATGTTCTCTGATCGGGAAAATGCCCGGCAATTACGACGATAAATTCAACAATCTTCGTGTACTCTATGCCTATCAGGCGGCGCATCCGGGCAAGAAGCTCAACTTTATGGGCGGCGAGTTTGCGCAGTTCATCGAGTGGAATTTCAAGCAGGGGCTGGACTGGCTGCTGCTGGACTATGAGAAGCATCGGAAGATGCAGCAGTTCGTGAAAACGCTCAACCATTTTTATCTCGAGAACCGGGAGCTGTGGGAGGCCGACACCGGCTGGGACGGCTACGAGTGGATTGAGCCGGACGACCGGGACAACTCCATCATCGCCTTCCGGCGCAAGGACCGCAAGGGAAGAGAGCTGGTTGTGGTATGCAACTTCTGCCCGGTGCTGCGGGAGAACTACCGGCTGGGTCTTCCGAAGCAGGGCTGGTATGTACCGGTTCTGAACACCGACGACGAAGCATTCGGCGGCTACGGGTTCCAGCCCGAAACCGTCCGCACAGAGAAGAAGCCCTCGCACGGACAGGCACAGAGCGGGCTGTTCCGCGTGCCGCCGATGAGCGTCTGCTTCTACCGATATCACCGCGCCAGACCCCAAACGAAATCGTAACGGAACAGGAGGAACAAGGTTATGCAATTTCAGAAGAAGCGTTGTGTCGCCATGCTGCTGGCGGGCGGTCAGGGAAGCCGCCTGATGGTTCTGACAGAGAACACGGCAAAGCCCGCGGTTCCCTTTGGCGGCAAGTACCGGATTATTGACTTCCCGCTGTCGAACTGCGTCAACTCCAAAATTGACACCGTCGGTATTCTGACGCAGTATCAGCCGCTGGAGCTGAACGAATATATCGGAAACGGTCAGCCGTGGGGACTGAACTCCTCACACGGCGGCGTGCAGGTGCTGCCGCCCTACGCCAAGAGTAAAAACTCCGAGTGGTACAAGGGCACGGCAAACGCCATCTACCAGAACATCGGCTTTATCCAGCGCTATAACCCCGACAACGTGCTGATTCTTTCGGGCGACCATATCTATAAGATGGACTATGCGGCAATGCTCAGGTTCCACGAGAGCATGGACTCGGACTGCACAATTGCGGTGCGCGACGTGCCGCTCAAGGAGGCGTCCCGCTTCGGCATCATGAACACGCGCGAGGACGGCTCAATCTATGAGTTTGAGGAGAAGCCGAAGGTGCCGAAGTCGACCAATGCGTCGATGGGCATTTATATCTTCAAGTGGAGCGTGCTCAAGGAGTTCCTGGAAGCCGACGAGGCGGACCCCACGAGCGAAAACGACTTCGGTAAGAACATCATTCCGGCGCTGCTTTCTTCCGGACACCGGCTCTTCGCCTATCAGTTTGACGGCTACTGGAAGGACGTCGGCACCATTTCGAGCCTCTGGGAAGCAAATATGGATCTGCTGGGCAAGCATCCGGCGTTCGATATTTACGGACCCGAGGGGCATAAGATCTACGCCAGAAACGCGACGAAGCCGGCAAGCTACATTGCAAAATCCGCAGAGCTGCATGAGAGCTTTGTCGCAGACGGCTGCGAAATTTACGGCATGATCGAGCACTCGGTTGTTTCTACCGGCTGCACGGTCGGAAAGGGCGCGGAGGTCATCGACAGCGTGATCATGCCGGACGTGGTGATTGAAAACGGCGTTTCGATCCGCAACGCGATCATCGCCGAGGGCTGCGTGATCCGCGCGGGTGCGAAAATCGGCGGCGATGTGGAAAACGGCGAGCGGCGCATCAGCGTCATCGGCAAGGAAAAGGAAATTACCGAGGGCGCGGTCATCGAACCGGGCGCCATCATCTGACGGAAGGGGGATGCGAACATGGAAGCAATGGGCATTATTTTCTCGAATATCTACGACAGCAAGATGGGAGACCTCACCTGGGAGCGGACCTCCGGCTCGATTCCGTTTGGCGGACGCTACCGGCAGATTGACTTCGTGCTTTCGAACATGAGCAATTCCGGCATCCGCAACATCGGCATCATCACGAAATACAACTATCAGTCTCTGATGGACCACCTCGCAAACTGCGAGGACTGGGATCTGCATCTGGGCGAGAATGTGCGTTTCCTGCCGCCGTATGCGACGGGACACACGGGCGCGTACCGCGGAAAGCTTGAGGCGCTGCAGACGGCGCTGCCGGTTCTCGAGCGCAGCGACACGGAGTATGTCATTTTGTCCGACACGACGGTGCTGTGCGCGATTGATTTTTCCAAGGTCGTCGACGCGCACGTCGCCTCGGGCTGCGATCTGACGATTGTAGCAAAGGCGGGAAAGGCAGACGGCAGGCACACGCAGACGCTGGCGGTGAAGGTTGATGAGGATGGAAAGGTCGTCGATCTGGCGGTTGATTACTGCGCACCGGCAGATTATCTGGCGGGCATGAGCATGTTTGTCATCGAGAGAAAAAAGCTTCTGAACATCATCCACGAGCTGGTGCCGCACGGCAAGTGCTATTTTGAGCGGGATTTCGTGCTGCCGCAGTATAACGAGGGAAAGCTCTCGGTGAACGTCTATTCGTTCCAGAATATTGCGCTGTTCAATGAGAGCATGCAGCAGTATTATACGAACAATCTGCGCCTGCTTGATCAGGAGGTCCGCCACAGCCTGTTCCGGACGAACCTTCCGATCTATACAAAGGTCCGCGACTCGGTGCCGACGCTCTTCGGCGAGCGTGGGCAGGCGCCCGACTGCCTTGTTGCAGACGGCTGTCACATCTTCGGCAAGGCAAAACATTCGGTCATTTTCCGCGAGGTCGATCTGGATGACGATACGGAGGTCGAAAGCTCGGTTCTGATGCAGGGAAGCAAGGTCGGCGCCAGATCGAAGCTCCGCTACGTGATTCTGGACAAGAACGTGACCGTCAAGCCGGATACCAAGCTGCAGGGTACGCCGGAGCATCCGCTTTACATCAGCAAAGGAGTTACCGTATGAAAATTGCGATGGTTGCTTCCGAGGCCGCCCCGTTTGTCAAAACGGGCGGTCTCGGTGATGTCTTGCAGGCGCTGCCGCAGGCATTATCGGAAATCAAAAATAACGAGGTGAGCGTGTTCATTCCCTTCTATGACCGGATCAAATATTCCGGGAAGTACGATGTGGAATTTCTCGGTTACTTCGACGTGCCGCTGGCATGGCGGCGGGAATATGTGGGGCTGCTGCGGCTGAAAAGCCGCAGAAAGAAGCTCAAGATCTATTTTATCGACAACGAGCATTATTTCTGCCGCGGCTGCGTCTACGGCTGCGCGGACGACGGCGAGCGCTATGCGTATTTTGCGAAGGCTGCGCTTGCCTCGATGGCGTTTATCGGCTTGCAGCCGGATGTGGTGCACTGCCACGACTGGCAGGCGGCGCTGGTGCCGCTGCTGCTGAAAACCGAATATCGCGAGAGCTTCCCGAATACGAGAAGCGTCTTCACCATTCACAATATCGAGTATCAGGGAAAAGCAAACCTGAGCTTCAACTACGACGTGATCGGACTGCCGCGCGAGTGCGACGAGATTTTGCGCTTCGACGACTGCACGAACCTGATGAAGGCGGCGATCGTAACGGCGGATCAGGTTTCGACCGTCTCGCAGACCTACTGTCAGGAGCTGCGGTATCCTTACTACGCGCACGGCATGTCGCAGGTGCTCTCGAGCCGCGGGGGAGACTTCACCGGTATCACCAACGGTATCGATATAAAGCTCTTTAACCCCATGACGACGGCAGGGCTGGCGGCGCATTACAACGAAAAAACGTTCCGCGAGGGAAAGGTGCGCAACAAGCTGGCGCTGCAGAAGGAGCTGGGGCTTCCCGAGGACCGCGATACCGCGATGCTGGCAATGGTGACGCGGCTCGCCGGGCACAAAGGCATCGATCTTCTGTGCTATATCGCAGAAAGGCTCATGACCCGGCGGGTGCAGCTGGTCGTCATCGGTACGGGCGAGGAAAAATACGAGTGGTTCCTGCGGGGGCTGCAGGAGCGGTTCGGGCGGCAGGTGAGCGTCAATCTCTGCTTCAGCGCGGATCTGGCAAACCTTGTCTACGCGGCGTCCGACCTGTATCTGATGCCGTCAAAGTCGGAGCCGTGCGGGCTTTCGCAGCTGATGGCGATGCGCTTCGGCGCGGTGCCGGTCGTCAACGCAACCGGCGGACTCAAGGACACAGTGCCGGCGTATGAAGGACCCGAGAGCGAAGGGCGCGGGTTTACCTTCCAGAGCTACAACGCCGACGATTTCCTCGCGGCAATCGACCGGGCGCTGGCACTTTACTATGACGCGCCTGCGCAGTGGCAGGAGCTGGTCCGGCACGATATGAGCCAGGACTTCGGCTGGGACAAGGGCGCTGAACGCTACATGGCGCTGTATCACAAAGCATTGGGGGACAAGGCATGACAAAGGAAATGCTGCATCAGCTGGTGGAAGAGACGTGTCTGCGCATGTTCGGCTGCGAGCTGCGCGAGGCGACGGAAAAGCAGGCGTATCGCGCGCTGTGCGTGACGGTGCGTATGATGCTCGAGGACAGACAGCGCGCATTCCAGGCGGAAACGCGGGAAAAAGAGCGCAAGCAGGTCTATTATATGTCCATGGAATTTCTGGTGGGCACGTCGCTGCGCAATAACCTCTTTAACCTGGGGCTTTATAACGAGGCGGACGAGGTCCTGACGGAGCTGGGCTTCTCACTGCCAAAGCTCTGCGAGATGGAGCCGGACGCAGGACTCGGAAACGGCGGTCTGGGCCGGCTTGCCTCATGCTACATGGACGCGGCGACCGGGCTTTCCTACCCCGTGACGGGCTTTTCCATCCGCTATGAGTTCGGTATCTTCAAGCAGAAGATCGTTGACGGCTGGCAGATCGAATTCCCGGACGACTGGCTGGGGCTGGGCGACGTATGGCTGCACACGAGAGAGGACGACGCCGTCGAGGTCCGCTTCGGCGGAACGGTGCATGAATGGACCGATCAGGGGAAGTTCAAGGCGGCGCAGGTGGGCTATCAGTCCGTGATGGCGGTACCGCACGACTTTTACATTTCGGGCTATCATTCCGACGCGGCAAACAAGCTGACGCTGTGGTCGGCAGTTGTGCCGCAGGGCTTTGATATGGCGGCGTTTTCGCGCGGCGACTACGCAAGAGCGCTCGAACAGAACACGATGGCGGAGACCATCTCGAAGGTTCTGTATCCGGCGGACGATCATATCGAGGGCAAAAGACTCCGGCTCAAGCAGCAGTATCTGCTGGTCTCGGCGTCGCTGCAGTCGATTCTCAAGGAGCACTGCAAGCAGTACGGCACGCTTTCCAATCTTGCCGACAAGGTTGCGGTCCACATCAACGACACCCATCCGGCGCTGTGCGTGCCGGAGCTGATGCGGCTGCTGGTCGACCAGTATGAGATGGGCTGGGACGAGGCGTGGGAAATCACCTGCAAGTGCCTGTCCTACACAAACCATACGGTCATGGCGGAGGCGCTCGAGCACTGGCAGATCGACCTGTTCCGCGAGCAGCTGCCGCGCGTATACGGCATTGTCCGCGAGATTGACCGGCGCACGCGCAACCGGCTTCAGCTTGCCTATCCCGGCGACTGGGCAAAGATCGATTATATGGCGCCCATCTCCGGCGGAGAAGTGCGCATGGCAAATTTGTGCCTGGCGGCGTGCCACAAGATCAACGGCGTGTCGCAGCTGCACACGCAGATTCTGAGAGACGGCATTTTCCGGGACTACGCGCAGTTGGATGAGAGCCGGTTCATCAACGTCACGAACGGCATCGCCTACCGCAGATGGCTGTGCCAGGCAAACCCGGCGCTGAGCGGGTATCTTACGAAGCTCATCGGAGGCGGCTTTGCAAAGGACGCACGGGAGCTGAAAAAGCTGCTGGACTTCTACGATAACGAGGAGGTGCTTTCGCAGCTGCGCGCAATCAAGCTGGAAAACAAGAAGCGGCTGGCAGCGTATGTCAGTAAAGCAAACGGCGTCAATCTCGACCCGCAGAGCCTGTTTGACGTACAGGTCAAGCGGCTGCACGAGTATAAGCGGCAGCTTCTGAACGTGCTGCATATTTTAAGGCTGTATCTCGACATCAAGGACAACCCCGGCAAGGAGGTTACGCCGCGCACATTTATCTTTGCGGCAAAGGCGTCTGCGGGCTATCAGATGGCAAAGCGGATTATCTCGCTGATTGTCGCGGTGGCGGACATGGTGAACGCAGACCCCGCGATGCACGGAAAGCTCAAGGTCGTGTTCATCGAGGACTACAAGGTGTCTCTGGCGGAGATTATCATTCCGGCGGCGGACATTTCCGAGCAGATTTCGGTCGCGGGCAAGGAAGCGTCCGGCACGGGCAACATGAAGCTGATGATCAACGGCGCGGTGACATTGGGAACGCTCGACGGGGCGAATGTCGAAATCTGTCAGCAGGTGGGAGAAGAGAACATGTTCCTGTTTGGACTGCATGCCGAGCAGGTCGAAGCGCTCTGGAAAAGCGGCTACGACCCGCGGGCGTATCTGACTCCGGCACTGAACCGTGTTCTCGAGCTGCTGCGCTCGGGCGCGCTGGGCGGAAAGCGGTTCGACGACATTGCCGACAGCCTCACGACCAACCGCTTCGGGACGGCGGACGGCTATATGACCGTGGCGGATTTCGAGAGCTACTGCCAGGCGCAGCAGAAGGTGGGCGCAGTGTGGCGCGATGCGCGGAAGTTCGGCAACATGTCGTTGGTGAACATCGCGAAGGCGGGCATTTTCTCGTCGGATCGCGCGATCAAGCAGTACGCGGAGGAAATCTGGAATCTGGATTAAGTGATATATGCGAATTTTATTTGACAGCAAGCTGTCGCAATTCAAAAGCCCGTTCGGAACGCTCAAACCGGGCGAGGCTTGCCGGCTGCGGGTGGACATTCCGGTCTCGTGCCGGACGGTGAAGGCGGAGGTCGTCTTTTTGCGGGACGACGCTTTGACTGAGGCGTTCCGCGCGCCGCTTGCGAAGACGGATGCAAACGAGCTCTACGAGGCGTGGAGCGGGGAGGTTTCTCTTCCGGCAGCGGGGCTGTATTTCTACTATTTCTTCATCACAACGCAGAACGAGGCATTCCGGCTTTATAAGCAGGGAAACGATACGAACATGGAGGCGGGCGATCTGTGGCAGGTCAGCTGCGTGGAAGACCGCTTTCCTGCGCCGGAGTATGCAAAGGGCGCAGTCATGTATCAGATCTTCCCGGACCGGTTTTACGCCGAAGGGCGCTGCGACTGTACAGGAAAATTACAGCCGTACTGGGTGCATGAGGATAAGAACGATGTGCCGGTGTATCTGCCGGACGAGAACGGAAAGGTCTGGAACAACGACTTTTACGGCGGAAACCTCGCCGGAATCCGGGAGAAGCTTTCGTATTTGCAGGAGCTGGGCGTGGAGCTTTTGTATCTGAATCCGATTTTCTTCGCGTTTTCCACGCACCGGTACGACACCTGCGACTATGGGCGCATCGACCCGATGCTGGGGACCGAGGAGGATTTCCGGGCGCTGTGCATGGATGCACACGCGCGGGGGATGAAGGTGATCCTGGACGGCGTATTTTCCCATGTGGGAAGCAGGAGCCGGTATTTTCAGGACGCGATTTCGAACCCCGATTCCAGATACCGCAGCTGGTTCGACTTCAAGCACTATCCGGACAGCTACACCAGCTGGTGGGGGATTACGGATCTGCCGTGCGTCAAAAAGGACAACGAGGACTTTATACGGTATATCATTGACGACGAGGATTCCATCGCCGTGCATTGGCTGCGTGCGGGCGCGGACGGGTGGCGGCTGGACGTGGTCGACGAGCTGCCGGACCGGTTTGTGCTGCGGCTGCGCGAGCGGATTCGGAAGGAAAAGCCGGACGCGCTGCTGATTGGAGAGGTCTGGGAGGACGCCTCCAACAAGATTGCCTACGGCGTCAGGCGGCGGTATTTTACCGACCGGGAGCTGGACTCCGTGATGAACTACCCGTGGCAGAAGGAGATTCTGCGGTTTGTGCGCGGGGACGCGGACGGCGCGGATCTGGGCGAGCGGATGATGACGCTGGCGGAGAATTATCCGGCGGACGTTCTGGCGTGCGTGATGAACATTCTTTCAACGCACGACACGCCGCGCGCCATTAACGCGCTGCTGGACCCGAAGGACGGGGACCGCGCAGAGCTTGCAAAGCGGCATTTTTCCGATGCGGAGCTTTCGCGAGGCAAGGAGCTTTTGCGCATGGCGGCGTTTTTGCAGTTTACGCTGCCGGGCATCGCCTGCATCTACTACGGCGATGAGGCTGGCATGACCGGCTACCGGGACCCCTTCAACCGAAGATATTATCCGTGGGGGCAGGAGGACGAGAGTTTACAGGAGTTTTATCGGACGCTCGCGAAGCTGAAAAAAACGCTCCCGGCGCTGCGGCGCGGGGACGTGACGGTGATTGAAGCGGGCGGAGGCAGGCTGCTGTTTTTGCGCAGGCAGGAAAATCAGACGCTCTATGTCTGCTGCAACAAGGCGGCAGAGCCGTGGGAGCTGAACGTGCAGGGAGAGCTTCTGCTGGGCGGAAATCTTCTTTCGGTGCTGCCGGGAAGGGTGCGGCTCGGTTCGGGCGGCTACTGCCTTGCCACGCGGTAACGGACGCAAGATCTTGTAAGAAAGACCGCCGAAAAGCGCAAGGGATGGAAAAATCCCGGACAAAAAACCGCAAATGGCGCTTTACAAATATCGCCGTGAAAGCTATAATAAATGCGAAAAACAGGATACCGCCATCTTGTGTCGGACCGCGGGGGCTTTTTGGTACGCGGAAGGATGCAAAGGGAACCGCAGAGAGCTTGAAAGAGCTCTGAAAAGGACGCCGCCCGGCACTGTATGCACGAGTCTGCAAGCTTCGGCGAAAGCCGGTCATTGGGAAACCGAGAAGGCTGCTTGCAGGCGTTGAGGAAGCTCTGGAAGTGTGAGTCAGGAGACCTGCAGGATGGTTTTGTGCAGCGCCGCGGGAATGGCGGCGGGCACAGGCTTCGCGCAGAAAACCGGCTGCCGTACCGTGGGGTACGGCAGCTTTTTTGTTTGAAAAAAACAGCGCGGAGCAGACGCGCGGTTCCGAAAAACAGGTGCGTTGCGCCGGGAACACGGAGGAAACAATGAAGAAGAGAATGGTATCGCTGGTGCTGGCGCTGGTGCTGGCGGTCGGGCTGCTGAGCATGACGGTCTACGCCGACTGGAACAGCTTTCGCGGAAACGACGGAAACAATATGGCGATCGTTGACGCACAGACGCCGGTGGATAAGAATTTTACCAGACTGAGCTGGGCGGCGACAATCGGAACACTTCCGGGAAAGGATACCGTCTATGTTTCGCAGCCGGTTCTGTCCGGGAATTATATTTATGCGGTGGCTGGCACCAAGCTTTATAAGCTGTCGACTGACGACGGTAGTATTGAAAAAGAGGTTACGCTCGAGGGCACGGACAGCTATGGCTTGACGCAGCCTGCCATTTCGGACGACCTCATTATTATAGCGCTGAATGACGGCAGAATTCTGGCGTATGACAAGGATTCCCTGGAGCTTCAATGGAGATATGATGGTGTGTCCGGCGAGCAGGGCGCCAGCCCGGTGCTGGTTTCGGACGGACGGATCTATACCGGCTTCTGGAAGTCGGAGACCGGAGAGGCGCACTTTGTGTGCCTGAATATGAGCGGCGAGTTACAATGGAGACATACGCAGAAGGGCGGCTTTTACTGGGCAGGCGCTGTGGCGGTCGGAGACTACGTGTTTGTCGGCACGGACGACGGCGAGGCAAAGGAA
Source organism: uncultured Clostridia bacterium (assembly GCA_937907715.1). GTDB lineage: Bacteria > Bacillota > Clostridia > Oscillospirales > Oscillospiraceae > CAG-170. Next base: position 430 of record CALERM010000080.1, on the reverse strand, counting down.
GTCAGCGGAACGTCATACATTCTGAGCTTCGAGAAGGCAAGCGGCAAGCAGGGCGCCAAGCTGGAGTTGAAAAATTACGGCGACGTGAGAAGCTCGCTTGCCTACGCAAACGGACGCATTTACTTTACGACGAAGGGCGGCTATCTCTGCTCGGCGGCAGTCGATGGCAAGACAGGCGCGATTACCGGTCTGCAAAAGCTGGAAAACAAGATTGAAGGCGCAGTCTGCGAGAGCACGTCAACGCCGGTGGTCTATGATGGCTACATCTACTATGGCGTCGGCAAGACGAAGGGCTATTTTGTCATTGCGAAGGAAAGCGAAAATAAGAGTCTGGAAATTGCCAAGACTGTAGAGCTGAAAGGCAGATCGCAGGGTTCGGCGCTGCTGACGACCGCGTATCTGGATGCCGATAAGAAGTCTGGCAATCTCT
>CALERM010000079.1 GCA_937907715.1 uncultured Clostridia bacterium | reverse complement strand
GCTGTATTTTGCGCCCGCAGCGCCTGCGCCGGTGGTAAGACCCAGCACCATCACAAGTGCCAGCGCCAGCGCCGTGAGCCGTTTGAACTTCTTCATAGCAATTCCTCCTTCAGTTCCAAACCGACCGGACAATGGTCCGAGCCGAAAATCTCGTCGTAGATCGGCGCAGCCTCAATCGCCGGCTGCAGGCGGTCGGAAACGAGAAAATAGTCGATGCGCCAGCCCGCGTTCTTTTCGCGCGCGTGGAAGCGGTAGCTCCACCAGGAATACGCGCCGGAAAGCGTTGGGTTCCGGTAGCGGAAGGTATCGGTAAAGCCGGCGTCCAGAAGCTTTGTGAAGCTCTCGCGCTCTTCGTCGGAGAAGCCGGGGTTTCCGCGGTTCGGACCGGGGTTTTTGAGGTCGATTTCCTGATGTGCAACGTTCAGGTCCCCGCAGGCAATGACAGGCTTTTTTGCGTCCAGCTCCAGAAGCTTTTCGCGGAATGCATCGTCCCAGGAAAGCCGGTGGTCGAGGCGCTTGAGTCCTTCCTGCGCGTTCGGGGTGTAGCAGGTGACAAGATAAAACTTCTCATATTCCAGCGTGATCATCCGCCCCTCGTGGTCCAACTCGTCGACGCCGACGCCGCAGGTGACGGACAACGGGGCGTGCTTTGTAAAAACAGCCGTGCCGGAGTAGCCTTTTTTCTCTGCCGAGTTCCAGAATTGCAGATAGCCCGGGAAATCAAGCGCGATCTGCTCGGGCTGCAGCTTGGTTTCCTGCAAGCAGAAGAAATCCGCGTGCAGCGCCGCAAAATAGTCTGCGAAGCCCTTCTGCATACACGCGCGCAGACCGTTGACATTCCACGAGATAAACCGCACACATACCACCCCACTTTTAAATCTACGTCAAATTATATCAGATTATGACAACCGGGGCAAGAGTAAATTTGTTAACAATTCGTAACTATTTGTCATAAAATTTTAGTACCCTTGTCAGTCGCTGCGAAATGTGATATAACTGTGGCATGAAAATCAAGGTATTTTTCGCGGTGCTTGCATGCAAGTGCTGCCGGTCGCTGATCCGTCTGCTGGGCAGAGGCGGAACCGACTTTCCGGGGCGCGTGGCGCTCAAAATCTGCCCGAATCTGCTGGGTGAGCTTGCAAAGGGCGTAACGACTGTGATCGTTACGGGCACCAACGGCAAGACCACGACCTCGCGCATGATCGAGCAGTCGTGGACGGACGCTGGAATCTCTTTCTTTGCCAACAAATCCGGCGCGAATTTGCTCAGCGGTGTGACGGCGGAGTTTGCGGTCCACGCGAGCCTGACCGGCAAGTGCCGCTATACGCATGCGCTCATTGAGTCCGACGAGGCGGCGTTCAAGGCAATCTCCAGATTTGTTGACGCGAAGGCGGTTGTGGTGACGAATGTGTTCCGCGATCAGCTCGACCGCTACGGCGAGGTCACGCATACGTTAGATAATATCCGCATCGGCATTGAAAACTCCAAAAACGCCGTGCTGTGCGTGAATGCGGACGATTCTCTTTGCGCGTCGCTGCACGATGTGCTGCCGAACCCCGTCGTCTTCTTCGGTGTCGACACGCCGATCTATCAGGACAGAGTCGAGGAGCTGTCGGACGCGCCATACTGCATCCGCTGCAAGCATGAGTATGTCTACGACTATGTGACCTACGGGCACCTGGGCGGCTACCGCTGCCCGAGCTGCGGCTACCGCAGACCCCAGCCGCAGGTGCACGTGACGAAGGTTCTCAAAACCGACGACGAGCACTCCGAGGTCGTTTTCGAAGAAAACGGCAGACAGGTTCCGGCAAGCATCCACCTGCCGGGCGGCTACAATATCTACAACGCCTGTGCCTGCATGGCGGCGGCAAGCGTCATGGGCATCGACATGGAGCTGGCGGCAAAGTCGCTTTCCAGCTTTGCCTGTGGCTTCGGGCGCATGGAAAAGTTCAAGATTCACGATGTGGACGTACGCATGATTCTGATCAAGAACCCCGCAGGCTGCAATCAGGTGCTGAATTTCCTGACGCAGCGGACCGAGCCGTTCGTTTTTGCCGCGTGCCTCAATGACCGCGCGCAGGACGGCAAGGACGTCAGCTGGATCTGGGACGTGGACTTTGAGCGGCTGGCGGCAATGGACGGAGTCCTCTCTGATATCTATGTCTCCGGTGTGCGCGCGGACGATATGGCGCTGCGCTTTTTGTACGCGGGCTTCCCGAAAGAGCGCATCCATGTGCAGAAGGACTACGCGCAGCTCATGGAGGAAGCGACGGGTAAGAAGCTTCCGGTTTTCGTCATGCCGACCTATACCGCGATGCTTGCGCTGCGCGGCACAATCGCAAAGCGCTACGGCTATAAGGAATTCTGGCAGTAAGGAGGAGAGAATATGGAACTGAACATCTGTCATCTCTATCCCGATATTCTGAACCTCTACGGCGACCGGGGCAACATTCTTTGTATGCGCAAGCGCCTTGCCTGGCGGGGCATTGATGTACATGTCGATGAGGTCTCCATCGGGCAGAAGCTGGAAGCTTCAAAATATGACCTTCTGTTCATCGGCGGCGGGCAGGATTTTGAACAGGAGGTCCTGCTGCCCGATCTGCGCGGGGAAAAGACTGCGGAGCTCAAAGCTGCGATTGAAGACGGTCTTCCTGTGCTTGCCATCTGCGGCGGCTATCAGATGCTGGGGCAGTATTATAAGACCTGGGACGGCGTGCAGTGCGATTTTACAGGCGCGCTGGACCTTTACACGGTCGGCTCAAAGCAGCGCATGATCGGAAACTATATGTTCACCTGCGACGAGCTGGGCTGCACGGTTGTGGGCTTTGAGAACCACTCCGGTAAAACCTATTTGGGCGACGGCGTCAAGCCCATCGGCAAGGTGCTGGCAGGCTACGGCAACAACGGGGAAGACGGCTTCGAGGGTGCGCGCTACAAAAACGTCTTTGCAACCTATTCGCACGGCTGCCTGCTTCCCAAAAATCCGCAGATCGCGGACTTCGTGCTGAAAACGGCGCTGGAGCGCAAATACGGCGCACTGGAATTACAGCCGCTGGACAATACGCTGGAAACTGCGGCGCATGATTACATGCAAAAGCGGCTGTCGGAAAAATAAAAACGCAAAATCCCTCTCGCCGTGATTGGAGAGAGGGATTCTTCTTTATGGGGTATGCGCGCAGAGCTCGGCTGCTTTTGCCTGGAGACTCTTGAGATCCCGGAACGTATCCGGGCGCTTGGTCACATCGCGCAGAAGCGCCGACGGATGGTACATCGCGGTAAACCAGATGCCGCCCTTCTGCTCCCAGATGCCATGGTCGCGCGAGATTTTGAAGTCCTCGCGAATCAGCTTCATCGCGGCGATTCTTCCGAGGCAGACGATGATTTTGGGATTTAAGAGCTTCGTCTGTTTGCGAAGATAGCCGATGCAGGCGTCCTGCTCGGTGCCGAGGGGGTCCCGGTTGTGCGGCGGGCGGCATTTGACGATGTTTGCGATATAGCAGTTGTGCCGCCCGAGGTCGATGATGCGCAGCATATCGTCCAGCAGCTTTCCCGCAGGACCGACAAACGGCTCGCCGGTCAGATCCTCCTGCTCGCCCGGACCTTCGCCGACGAAGAGAATCTCTGCGTCCGTGGGTCCGACGCCGAATACAACGTTGTGCCGCGTCTGGCACAGGGGACACATCGTACATTGCAGGCACATTGCCCGCAGCTCTTCCCAGCCCATGGCGATCTTCCTTTCTGCGATTATTCCTCGCGGTCTTCGCGGTAGCGGCGGCGGTACTGCTTTTCCAGATCCCGTCTGCGCTTTTCCAGACGCATGCGGCGAAGTCTTCTGCGGCGGATCTGCAGCAGCACCAGCAGAATCAGGAACGCCGCAATCACGCCCAGAATCAGAAACACAATCCATTTCCACCAGTTTTGCTGGATATAGGCGGTGGAATTGGTGGCGACCGAGGAAAGCTCGGAGCGCGCGACATCCGCAATCGCCAGAAGGTCCGTCTCGTCGATCAGCTCGCTGCCGTAATAGACCCGTGCCAGACCGAGCTTCTGTCCCTCAGAGACAGGCGCTTCGACCTCCTTTGCATCCAGCAGAATCTCGGTTCGCAGCGCGTCCGGGTTGTAGTTTGCAGGAAGCAGCAGCCGAACATCCTTTGCCGGTGCAACGGCGACCGCCTCGGAGCCTGCCGAGTTGAGAACCGTCACCTGATCGATGGGGTAGAGCGGAGACAGCGCCGTCACGTAGGAGAAGTTGTCAAAGCCGTAGTCCAGAAGCTTGATTGTCTCCGGAAAGCTCTCCATGAGGAGGTCTCCCGTATCGAGAATCGAGGTCTTCGCGCCGCACAGCACAGACAAAAACCGGATATCGTCGTCCTCCGCCGTCGCAATCAGGCACCTGCCCGCTGCGCTGGTGTAGCCGGTCTTGACGCCTGTCGCGCGGGAATAGTAGAGCGAGTTGCCGGTTGATTTATAGATCAGCATATTGGTGGTCTTGAGCTTGTGCTCGTCACCGGTTGCGCTGGCGGGGATGACATACTCGGCAGTATCGACCATCTGGCGGAAATTTTCGCTTTTGAGCGCCGCCTGTGTGATGATCGCCAGGTCGCGCGCAGTGGTGTAATGGCTCTCGTCGTGCAGACCGTGGGGATTGTTGAAGTGCGTGTCCTTGCAGCCGAGGGCGTAGGCGCGCTCGTTCATCATGCGTACAAAGTCTGCCACAGACCCGGCGATATACTCCGCGACCACGTTTGCCGCGTCGTTGCCGGAGCTGACCATCATGCAGTACAGCAGGTTTTCCAGCGTGATCTGCTCGCCAACCTTGAGCCCCACGACGCTGCTGTCCTGATCGAGCCCCGTGAGCGCCGACTCATCGACGGTAATGACGTCCGAGAGGTTGCCGTTTTCCAGCGCCAGCAAGCATGTCATGATCTTGGTCAGACTTGCCGGATATACGCGCACGTCTGCATCCTGCTCATAGACGGTCCGCCCGGTGTTGAGGTCAATGAGCAGCGCCGCCTTTGCCGCAACTGTGAAGCTGGGGTCGGCGGAGACGACGACCTCCTGGGAAGATGCTTCCTCTGCCGGTTCCTGTGCATCACCGGAAGCATCGGCAGCATCGGCAGCTGTGTCGGTGGAAGATTCTTCTGCGGCAGGCTCCGCCGCGGCATGCAGCGGCAGCGTCAGACAGGACGCTGTCAGAAGAAGCATGAGAAGAAATGCGAGTATTCTTGTTTTTTTCATCAAACATCACCATTTTATAGAATCGGCATTGCCGAAGCTGCGCCATCTGTGCTAGAATATTATATAAGCAAATGGGCGCTGTGTCAATCTCAGGGCAGGAGGGAGCCGGATGCGGACAAAGAACAGTCAGCTGCTGCTTGCGCTTCTGGCGCTGCTGACAGCGGTTTTCTCGATTGGCTTTTTCATCGGGCGGCAGTCGATTCCCTATGAGATTGCGGCGCAGACCGAGCGTGCGGTCAAACAGACAGATGAGCTTCCTGTGCAGGAGGAAACAGATCAACCGGACGCTGCGGCAGAAAACGAGGAGGAAGCGGAAGAAGCGGCACAGGCGGAGATTACGTATCCGCTGGACCTCAACCGCGCGACGCTTGAGGAGCTGATGACACTGCCGCGCATCGGAGAAAAACTGGCGCAGCGGATTCTGGATTACCGCGCGCAGTATGGGCGCTTTTCCGCGCCGGAGCAGCTGATGGACGTCGACGGCATCGGAGAGGGGACATTTGAAGGTCTCCGGGAACTTGTAACAGTGGAGGATTCCAAATGAAAATACTGGTAGTAGACGACGAAAAGCTTCTGGTCAAGGGCATTCGGTTCAATCTGGAAAATGAGGGCTACGAGGTCATTACCGGCTGCGACGGTATGGAGGCGGTGGAGCTGGCGGGAAGCGAAAACCCCGACCTCATTGTGCTGGATCTCATGATGCCGCGGCTCGATGGTCTGGAGGCATGCGGAAAAATCCGAGAATTCTCAGATGTTCCAATTATTATGTTAACTGCAAAGGCAGACGACATGGATAAGCTCCTCGGCTTTGAGCATGGTGCAGACGATTATCTGACGAAGCCATTTAACATTCTCGAGCTCAAGGCGCGCATCAAGGCACTTCTGCGGCGCAGCAGAGCCGGGCAGAAGCAGCAGGCGCAGCCGGACAGCAAGCTTGTCTGCGATCATATTACGCTCGACCGCGACGCGCGCGATGCATATAACGACGGGCAGCTCGTTGACCTGACGGCGAAGGAATTTGATCTGATGGAGCTTCTGATGCGAAACCCGAACCGGGTTTACTCGCGCGAGTCGCTGCTCAATGCTATCTGGGGCTACGACACCAGCAGCGATATCCGCACCGTGGACGTGCATATCCGGCGCCTTCGCGAAAAGCTCGAGCGCAGTCCTGCCGCGCCGGAGCATATTATGACCAAGTGGGGAGTGGGCTACTATTTCAAGTTCTAAACGCCGCTTGCGGCTGTTTTCCAACAGCTCCCAGCTGAGAAATGCGCTGGCGTACATGGTCATTGCGTCGCTGGCGCTGATGTTTCTGAATATCTACTCGGCGAGCAACACGCGGGAGCTGATGTTTCAGGCGAAATATGCCTCCGTGCAGGATAAGATTCAGGTCGTCGCCTCGTCCTTTGAGACGGCGGACACGCTCAGCACCGAGACGGTCGATCAGGTCATTTCCGTCCTCGGAGACATCAACGTCAGCCGGCTTCTGATCACCGATGCCGAGGGAAAGGTGCTCTACGACTCGTCCGTCAACCAGAATGCGGTCGGCAAATTCGCGCTTCTGGAGGCGGTGGTGCAGGCGCTGGGCGGAAACGACGTGTTTCACTGTACGTATCATGCGGGCGCGCTGCAAAGCTATGCGGCGGTTCCGATCATGTCGCGTGCAAACCCGATCGGCTGCGTATACGTGATGGACTTTGACGCCGAACAGGGCGAGATTATTGAAAATCTCGAGCGGAATATTCTGCGCGGGTCGTGGATTCTGCTGGGCGGCATGGTCCTTTGCTCGGCGGTCTTTTCCGTGGTCAGCTCGAAGCGCATGCGAAAGATTCTCCTGTCCATGCGGCTGGTGCGCGAGGGCGAATACAGCCACAAAATCCAGATGCGCGGCGACGACGAGTATACGACGCTTGCTACCGAATTCAACAAGCTCACCGACCGCCTGCAGGAATCTGAGGCGACGCAGCGGCAGTTTGTGTCCGATGCATCGCACGAGCTGAAAACGCCGTTGGCGTCGATCAAGCTGCTTTCTGATTCCATTTTGCAGAACGATATGGACGCGGACACGATGCGCGAGTTTGTCAGTGACATCGGAAATGAATCGGACCGCCTGACGCGCATGACGCAGAAGCTGCTGACGCTCAGTAAGGCGGACGCGGAGACGGTCTGCGACCATGAGGTGGTGGACCTGAGCGAAATTGTCCGACGGGTCTTTCGCATGCTCGTTCCGCTGGCGGACAAAACCGAGGTCCGGCTCACGGCGAATCTGGATCGCGGCTGCTTCGTGCTTTCCGTAGAGGACGATGCCTATCAGATCATTTTCAATCTGGTTGAAAACGGTATCAAGTATAATCATTCCGGCGGCAGCGTCCATGTGACGGTCAGCCACACGCCGGAGGAGGTGGAGCTGCTGGTCGAGGATACCGGCATGGGCATCCCGCAGACATCGATCGAGCATATTTTTGAACGCTTCTACCGCGTGGACAAGGCGCGCTCGCGGCAGGCGGGCGGCTCCGGACTGGGGCTTTCGATTGTTCATGAGCTGGTGGAGCGGAACTTCGGTTCTATCGCCGTTTCCTCGGAGGAGGGCAAGGGTACGCGCTTTACCGTGCGGCTGCCGTTTTTTGCGCTGGAGGAGGACGAGAACGATGCGTAGAATCCTGATCTGCCTTCTGCTGCTGGCGCTGCTCTGCGGCTGCACGGGTCAGATGAGCCTGGCGGGAGAAAGCAAATTTACGTTTTATTACCGGCGTGCGGATGCACAGAATGACGAAAGCTATGTAAGTGCATCCGGTGCGCTGGCGGGAAAAGAGGTAACGCTCGGCGGCAATGTGCGCACCGAGGATGTTCTTGCAGCCTACTTTGCGGAACCGGAAGATGAAACCCTGCGCTCGCTGTTTCCGGAGGGGACGGCGTGCCTCGGCGCAAAGCTTCAGAATGGTGTGCTGGTCCTCGATATGAACGAGGCTTATGCGACGCTATCCGGCTATGAACGGACGCTTGCCGCGGCGGGGCTGACACTGACGCTTACACAATTGGATGGTGTCGACGCCGTGCGGATCAAGACGCCTGCCGGAGCGCTTCTGGATAAGCCGTCAACGCGCTGGACTTCTGAGTCGTTTTTGCTGCAGGATACGTCATGGCTCTACCCCGAGCGGACTGTACAGCTGTATTTTGCCGGGTCGAGCGGCAGTCTGCAGGCGGAAAAACGGGCGATTTCCTATCAAAGCCCCGAGGAGCTGCCGCGCAATACGCTGCAGGCGCTGCTGGACGGACCGCAAAACGAGCAGCTGCATACGCCGATTCCCGCAGGAACACGGACTCTGGATATCCGGACGGCTGGGACGCTCTGTACGGTGGTTCTCTCGGAGGAATTTTCCGCCTGCGACACCGATCGGGAAACGGCGGAGCTTGCGGTTCACAGCGTGGCTGCGACGCTTTGTGCGCTGAACGAGATTGAGCAGGTGCAGCTGCAGCTTCCCGACGGCGAGGATCTCACATACTGCTCGATTGCAGAGCCGTTGAGTCCGGACAGAGCATGGTATAACTGATTCACCAGAATGACAGCCAAAGAGCGATGTCAAACGGCATCGCTCTTTTTGTACATGAAAAAAGGACGGTACCCGAGGGTACCGTCCTTCTGCATTTGGGAAAAATTATTTGTCGTACATTTCGACCAGCTTGAGCAGATGCTCGTAGCGCTCCTTGGCGTTCTCCTCGTTCTTTGCGAACAGAACGGTAGCACGCTCCGGGAACTCGCGGGTCAGACGGCTGTAACGAGCCTCGTTCATCAGGAACTCCTGATAGCCGCCGGCGGGCGCCTTGGAGTCGAGCGTGAACTTCTTGTCGGCAGCCGGGTTGAAGCGGAACATGTTCCAGTAGCCGCAGTCGACAGCCTTCTTCATCTCGGTCTGGCAGTTCTGCATGCCGCCCTTGATGGAGTGCATCTCGCAGGGAGCATAGCCGATGATCAGCGACGGACCGTGGTAAGCTTCTGCTTCCTGAATTGCCTTCAGAGTCTGCGCAGCGTTGGCGCCCATGGCGACCTGTGCAACGTAGACGTAGCCGTAGCTCATAGCGATCTCCGCCAGGGACTTGGACTTGGTTTCCTTACCGGCAGCTGCGAACTGTGCAACCTGACCGATGTTGGAAGCCTTGGAAGCCTGTCCGCCGGTGTTGGAGTAGACCTCGGTATCGAAGACGAAGACGTTGATATCTTCGTTGGAAGCGAGAACATGGTCCACGCCGCCGAAGCCGATATCGTATGCCCAGCCGTCACCGCCGAAGATCCAGACGGACTTCTTGGAGAGGTAATCCTTCTTGGCGAGGATTTCAGCGCCCAGCTTGCAGGCGTCGCAATCGCAGTACTTCTCGCCCTTTGCCTTCAGCTCAGCGGCATGATCGGCAAACTTTTCGATGGCGGCGAGCTGGTCGACCGTCGTGACGGAGGCTTCGAGCTCTGCAACGTAAGCCTTGGTAGCAGCCTTGTTCGCTTCGCCGTCTTCCATGGTGTCGAGCCACTTCTGTGCGGCAGCCTTCAGATCGGCGTCTGCCCACTCCACAGCGATGAGCTGCTTGGTGAGGTCAGCCAGATGTGTGCGGATTGCCTTCTGTGCGATGTACATGCCGTAGCCATGCTCGGCGTTGTCTTCGAACAGGGAGTTGCACCATGCGGGGCCATGACCCTCAGCGTTCGTGCAGTACGGAGAGGTAGCGCCCGGACCGCCCCAGATGGACGAGCAGCCGGTAGCGTTGGAGATGTACATACGGTCGCCGTAGAGCTGGGTAACCAGACGGGCGTAGCTGGTCTCGGCGCAGCCTGCGCAGGAGCCGGAGAACTCAAGCAGCGGCTTGCGGAACTGAGAGCCCTTGACGTCGGCAGTCTGGAGTTCCTTCTTTTCGGAAACCTTGGCGACGCAGTAATCGAAGACGTCCTGCTGTGCAAGCTCTTCTTCCTGCGGAACCATCTTGATCGCCTGAACCTTCTCGGGGCAGACGCTGACGCAGACGCCGCAGCCCATGCAGTCGAGCGGGGAGATCGCCATCGTGAACTGATAGACGCCCTTGCCCTTGCCGGCCTTGACCGGAACGATCTTTGCAGCAGCCGGTGCGTTCTTAGCTTCTTCTTCGGTCAGCGCGAACGGACGGATGGTCGCGTGCGGGCAGACATATGCGCAGTTGTTACACTGGATGCACTTTGCGGAGTCCCAGGTCGGAACCGCAACAGCAACGCCGCGCTTTTCGTATGCGGCTGCGCCCAGCTCGAACTCACCGTCGACATGGTCCATGAACGCGGAAACAGGCAGGCTGTCGCCGTCCATCTTGTCGATCGGGAACAGAAGGTTCTTGACCTGCTTGACAAGCTCCGGCTTGCCTTCGAGGCTGTGCTCGGCGACAACGTCTTCAGCGTTTGCCCAGTCGGCAGGAACGTCGACCTTCTTGTACGCAGTAGCGCCGGCGTCGATTGCCTTGTGGTTCATCTCAACGACGTCCATGCCCTTCTTGGAGTAGGACTGCGTTGCCTTTTCCTTCATGTACTGAATTGCCTCTGCCTCGGGAAGAACCTTCGCCAGGGAGAAGAATGCAGACTGGAGGATGGTGTTGGTGCGCTTGCCCATGCCGATTTTCTGCGCCAGGTCGATGGCGTCGATCGTGTAGAGCTGGATGTTGTTCTTTGCAATGTAGCGCTTGGAAGCGGCGTCCAGATGATGGGAAAGCTCTTCCGGCGTCCACTGGCAGTTGATCATGAACACGCCGCCGGGTTTGACGTCGCGGACGATCGGGAAGCCCTTGGTGATGTAGGACGGGTTGTGGCAGGCAACGAAGTCGGCCTTGTTGATGTAGTACGGGCTCTTGATGGGCTTGTCGCCGAAGCGCAGGTGGCTGATGGTCACGCCGCCGGTCTTCTTGGAGTCGTACTGGAAGTATGCCTGCACGTACTTGTCGGTATGGTCGCCGATGATCTTGATGGAGTTCTTGTTTGCACCGACGGTGCCGTCGCCGC
>CALERM010000078.1 GCA_937907715.1 uncultured Clostridia bacterium | reverse complement strand
CTCTTGTGATACAATGTACTGTACGATTGCTATGCCCTGCGGAAAAATGGGGCTCTGAATACAGACGAAGGAAGAACGACATGCTCGAATTGCTTTCTCCCGCCGGCTCGATGGAGGCGCTGCGCGCCGCCGTGCAGAACGGAGCCAACGCGGTTTATCTTGGATACGACCGGTTCAACGCCCGCATGGGCGCGCAGAATTTCTCCGCCGACGAGCTGCAGGAGGCAATTGTCTACTGCCATGTGCGCGGCGTGCAGGTGCATCTGACGCTCAACACGCTCGTCTCCGACCGGGAGATGGCGCGCGCGGCGGAGGTCATCCGGGCGGCGGCGGTCTTCGGCGTCGATGCGTTTATCGTGCAGGACCTCGGCATGGTGCAGCTTTGTAAGGAAATTGCGCCGTCGGTGCCGGTGCATGCGTCCACGCAGATGTCGATTCACTCGCTCGAGGGCGTGGTCGCCGCGGCGGAGCTGGGGTGCAGCCGGGTTGTGCTGGCGCGCGAGCTTCCGATGGAGCAGATCCGCCATATCTGCCGCCGAAGCCCCGTGGAGATCGAGGTTTTCGTCCACGGCGCGCTCTGCATGTGCTACTCGGGGCAGTGCTATTTATCCAGCGTCATCGGCAGGCGCTCGGGAAACCGCGGGCAGTGCGCCCAGCCGTGCAGGCTTGCGTATGGCTATGGCAGATTCGAGGCGACGCGCTATCCGCTGAGTCTGAAGGACAACTGTCTCATCGAGCATGTGCGTGAGCTTGAGCGCATGGGCGTTGCGTCGGTCAAAATCGAGGGCAGAATGAAGCGCCCGGAGTATGTCGCGGTGGTCACGAAGGCATACCGCGCCGTAATCGACGGCAAGCGCGTCACGGAAAACGACATGCAGCAGCTCGAGGCGGTTTTCTCCCGCCAGGGCTTTACCCAGGGCTATTACGAAGGAAAGACCGGACAGAGTATGTTCGGCACCCGGCAGGAGCCGGAGGACAACCGCGAGCTGTTTGCCGCCGCCCGCGCGACGTATGAATCGGGCGAAAGCCCGCGCGTGCCGGTCAAGTTCTACGCGATGGTGCGCGCAGGGGAGCCGGCGCAGCTTGCCGCGCAGGATGAGGACGGGCATGTCTGCAAGGCGGTAGGTCCCGTTCCGGAGCAGGCGCTGGTGCATTCTCTGACGGCGGACGATCTGGAATCAAGGCTCAAAAAGACGGGCGGCACGCCGTATTATTGCGCGATGGTGCGCTCGGTGGTGGACCCCGGCCTGATGCTTCCGGCGTCGAGTGTTAATGCGATGCGGCGCGAGGTGCTTGCCGAGCTGACCGCGCGGCGCGGAAGAGTGACGCTTCCAAAGACGAACGCCTACAATCCGCCCGCGCTGTATGACGGCATGTCCGGCGAGCCGCAGCTGACCGTGGCGGTCCGGTCCGCCGCGCAGATTACCCCGCGCCTGATTGCGGAAAAGCCGGCGGTTTTATATGTGCCGCTGTCGGAGCTTTACGAGCATCCGGAGCTGACGCGCATGATCGGCGTCGAGACGCAGCTGGCGGCAATTGTGCCGCGCGTGGTGTGGTCGGGCGAAAATCCGGGGCTTGCCGAGCAGCTCAAGAGCGTCTATGTGATGGGCGTGCGGCAGCTGCTGGTCGGAAACCTCGGGCAGATCAAGATTGCCAAGGCGGCGGGCTTTGCCGTGCGCGGCGATTTTGGGCTGAATATTTATAACTCGCGCGCGATGCACTATCTGCGCGCCAACGGCGTGGACTCGCAGCTTTTGTCTTTTGAAATGACGCTGCCGCAGATTCGCGACGTGTCGAAGGCGGTGCCGGCGGAGATTCTGATCTACGGAAGGCTGCCGCTGATGCTGATGGAAAACTGCGTGATGAAAAACAGAACCGGCACCTGCTCGTGCCAGACGACGCAGACGAAGCTCATCGACCGCATGGGAGAGGAGTTTCCGATCGTCAAGGACCCCGGCACATGCCGCAATGTGCTGCTCAACGGCAAGAAGCTGTATCTGCTGGACAAAAAGGAGAGCTTCCGCGGCATGGGACTCTGGGCGCTGCGGCTGCAGTTTACGACGGAAAATGCGGGCGAGGTCGACCGGGTGTTATCTGAGTACCGCTCGGGCGCGCGCTTCGAGCCGGGCAGCTGTACAAGAGGTCTTTACAATCGCGGCGTAGAATGAGAGGACAAAGAACATGATCATTCTGGCATCCAAATCCCCCAGAAGAAAGCAGCTGCTTTCCATGATGGGGCTGGAATTTACCGTGCAGACGGCAGATATCGACGAGACCATGGACCCGTCGCAGGCGCCTGCGCATGAGGCTGCGGCAGTGTCCGCGCGCAAGGCGGAAAAAATTGCCGCACAGCATCCGCAGGACGTGATCGTCTCGGCAGATACGATTGTCGTCATCGACGGGAACATTCTCGGCAAGCCGAAAGAGGAACAGGACGCGGCGCGGATGCTGCGCCTGCTTTCCGGCAGGACGCACACGGTCTGCACGGGGCTGACGGTCCATGCAAATGGGCGCGCGAACACGCAGGTCGTGGAGACAAGCGTGACGTTCCGGGACCTTTCCGACGCGGAAATTGCCGCATATATCGAAACCGGAGAGCCGATGGACAAGGCGGGCGCCTACGGCATTCAGGGCTACGGCTCGATGTTTGTCTCGCATCTGGATGGCGACTATTTCTGCGTGATGGGTCTTCCGGTCTGCACGCTGGCGGGGATGCTCCGCGCGGCGGGCGTGCGCATTCTGGGGCAAATCTGATTTTTAGAGCGCCGGCATACGGCGCGGGGAAGTGATCAATTGAAAAAGAATTTCTGGACGGCGCGGCTGAAGACGATCCTGATCGTGGCTGTCGTGCTTGCCGTCATTGTCGCCGTCATTCTCGGCATCACGAGCGGGGCGAGCTTCGGAGAAAACGTCGTCGGGACGATTCTCTCTCCGATCCGCACCGGCATTGCCGCCATCGACCGGCAGGCAGAGCGGTACTACAACTATATCTTCGGCTATGAGGCGCTGAAAGCGGAAAACGCGGAGCTGCAGAAAAAAATCCTCGAGATGGAGGAGGATGTGCGCACCGCCGAGCAGTATCAGCGCGAAAACGAGCAGCTCAAGACGCTGCTTGGTCTGAGCGAGGAGCATGAGGACTACAGCTTTGTTTCGGCGTATATCATCTCGTGGGACTCGTCGGACTACAAAAGCGCCTTTACCATCGGCAAGGGCACAAACTCCGGGCTGGAGGAAGGCATGTGCGCCGTCACCGAGAACGGACAGGTCGTGGGTCTGATTACAAAGGTCGGCGTCAACTGGGCGACGATCACGACGATCATGGACTCGTCTCTGGAGATCAGCGCTTCGATTGCGTCTTCCGGCTACACCGGCGTCGTACAGGGAACCTATCTTCCCGACGGCAGCAGCATCCTTCGCATGAACTATCTGCTGACCGACGCGATCATCAAAAACGACGACCAGGTCGTCACGACCGGCTCGACGCTCTATCCCAGAGGGCTGCTGCTCGGCTATATCACAAACGCGAGCCAGGATGAGACGGGCGTTGCAAAATACGCGACGCTCAATCCGTCGTGCGATCTGGATAACCTCGAACAGATCTTTATCATCACCGAATACGCAAACAACTGACAAACACCCGGCGAAAGGCAGGAGAACGGCATGCGCGAACGATACAAAAACGCCCTCATGTGGGCTTTATACGCGGCGCTGGTGCTGTTTGTCCTGGTGGTGCAGACGGTGAGCTTCGGGCGCCCCCGGTTCTGGGGCGTGAAGCTCTGCTTTGTGCCGGTGCTGGTCGCGTGCGTTTCGATGCACGTGGGGAGCGAGGCGGGCAGCGTCTTCGGCATGGCATGCGGGCTTGTGTGGACGCTATCCGGGGCAGACGGCGGGGCGCTTCACATTGTGCTGCTTGCCGGCTGCGGCGCGGTCTGCGGATATCTGTGCGACCGGTATCTGGTGCGCAATCTCGTTTCCGCGCTTCTGATGAGCCTGCTGTGTCTGCTGATTTGTCAGCTGGTGCTCTTTTTCTTCAAATGTATGGTAACATCCATCGGCATACAGGGGTTATTGCCGGTGCTGGCGCAGGTGGGGTTGTCTCTTCTTCTGTGCCCGCCGGTCTACCTTGCCGCATGGGCAATTCGAAAGGCAGGTGCCTGATTATTGGCTAGACGTTCCAAATTCCGCATGGTGGTGCTCATCGGCATCATCGTTTCTGTGATGTGCGTGTTTCTGCTGCGCATGTATACCCTTGCCGCGGTCAGCCCGGACGAGCGCGCTGTGGCGGACGCTGACTCCATGACCTATCAGACAACGGTCGAGGGCGCGCGCGGCTGTATTCTGGACCGCAACGGCAACGTGCTGGTCTCCAACCGCGCAACGTATAACATCGTGATTATCAACTACGTGCTGGCAAACACCGGCGCGCCGAATGAAAATATTTTAAAGCTGCTGCAGATGTGCCAGCAGCTCGGCATCGAGTGCCAGAGCCACTTTCCGGTGACGAAGACGAGACCGTATGAATATGACATGCAGAGCCTGAACACCACCTGGCAGAACTATTTCCGCATGTTCCTCAACAATCGCGACTACGACCTCGACATTTCCGCGTCCACGCTGATGCGGAACCTGCGCGAGGCGTACCGGATCCCGAACGACTGGGACGCGGACGATGTGTACAACGTCATCGCCGTCCGGTACGAGCTGGAGCTTCGAAGCGTTGACAATACGGGCCTTGAAAACTACATGCTGGCAAAGGACGTGGACGCGGAGGCTCTGGCGGCGGTTGCCGAGCTTGGCATTCCGGGCGTCATCGTCCAGTCCGGCACGGTCCGCGAGTATAAAACTGCCTACGCCGCGCATCTGCTCGGCACCATCGGCGCGATGGGTCCCGACGAGTGGGCGGAGTATCAGCAGAAGGACTACGCCATGAACGCCATGATCGGCACGTCCGGCATTGAAAAGGCGTTTGAGGAGTATCTGCACGGCACGTCCGGCACGAAAATCACCACGGTTTCTGCGACGGGCGATGTGCTCAACGAGTACTACACGAGCCTTCCCCAGCCGGGCAACAACGTCGAGACGACCATCGATATTTCCCTCCAGGCGACCGCCGAGCAGGCGCTCGAGAAGGTCATCCTTGATCTGCGCGAAAACGGCGTCGGCAAGAAAAAGGAGGGCAAGGACGCCGAGGGCGGCGCGGTCGTGGTCCAGCAGGTAAAAACCGGCGAGGTGCTGGCATGCGCAAGCTATCCGACCTTCAACCTCAGCACCTACTCCGAGGATATCGTCGAGCTGAGCCAGGACGAAACGTCGCCGCTCATCAACCGGGCGCTGATCAATACCTATCCGCCCGGCTCCATTTACAAGATGGTCACGGCGATTGCCGCCATCGAATACGGGCACTACAGCCCCTATCATGAAATAACCGATCAGGGCGTTTACACGTTTTATGATTCGTTCCAGCCCAAGTGCTGGATCTGGTCCAACGGCGGAACGCACGGTACCATCGACATGCGGCAGGCGATTGCACATTCGTGCAACTACTATTTCTACGAGGTCGGCCGCGTGACCTACGACACGGCGCAGAAGGAAATCGGAGCCAATCCCTTTGACATCGTGGCAAAAGCGCTGGGACTCGGTGAGCCAACCGGCGTAGAGCTGGACGAGGCAACCGGCATGCGCGCCAACGCCGAAAACAAGGCAAAGCTCTATGAAAACGATGACGCCGGCTGGTACGGCGCGGACGTTCTGCAGGCGGTCATCGGACAGAGTCTGAACCGGTTCACGCCGATGCAGATGTGCTCGTATGTGCAGGCGCTGGCAAATCAGGGTACGCGCTATGAGGCGACGTTCCTCTCTCGCGTCATCTCCTGGGACTATCAGGACCTGCTTTTAGAGCATGAGCCGACCGTTGCAAGCCGGATTGAGCTGTCCGACGAGGCAAAGCTCTGCATCTCCGAGGGCATGTATCTGACGACCCAGGAGGGCACCGCTGCGGATTATCTTCGATATTATCCCGTGAAGGTCGCCTGTAAGACCGGCACCGCCCAGTGGCAGGGCACGACGTCGACCGGCTCGTTCGGCGGCTCGGACCACGCCTCGTTCGTTCTCTACGCCCCGGCGGACGACCCTGAAATTGCCATCGCGGTCTACGTGGAAAAGGGCTCGCAGGGCGGCAACCTTGCAAACGTCTGTATCCCGATTCTGGATGCCTATTTCTCCTCTGCCACGCACTATGAAACGGTGATGACGGAGAACACCGCCGACTGACCGGCACATAGGGTGTCTTCTTCCAACTGCCAACGCACCCGGACAGCGGGGTCTTTCGCGCTGCGTCAGTGCCATTTTTTCTTGAAATACGCCAGTATTCCTGCAAAAAATGTCTTGCTCACCACGAAAATCCCTCGCTGCCGGTCACATCACCAGTTGAAAAACATACCCTGGCATTGATTCTATTTGAAAGAGGAAGCGTTCTATGACCGACCTTTCCCGGATTCGTAATTTTTCCATCGTCGCGCACATCGACCACGGCAAGTCGACCCTTGCCGACCGGCTTCTGGAGCAGTGCAACACCGTCGACAAGCGCGAGATGGAGGACCAGATCTTAGACTCCATGGACCTCGAGCGCGAGCGCGGCATCACCATCAAGGCGCGCGCCGTCCGGCTTGATTACCGGGCGGATGATGGACAGGACTATGTTCTCAACCTCATTGACACCCCGGGTCACGTGGACTTCAACTATGAGGTCTCGCGCAGCTTATCGGCATGCGAGGGCGCGGTGCTGGTCGTCGACGCCTCGCAGGGCATTGAGGCGCAGACACTGGCAAACACCTATCTCGCGATTGACAACGGGCTGGAGGTTCTGCCGGTCATCAACAAGATCGACCTGCCCGCGGCAAGACCCGAGGAGGTCAAGCGCGAGATTGAAGATGT
>CALERM010000077.1 GCA_937907715.1 uncultured Clostridia bacterium | reverse complement strand
GGCGGCGGTAAAGAAAAAGATTGACGGATTGGCAACAAAAGGTTACAATAGTACCGTATTTGCAGAAAGGAATGATAGGATGAAGAGACGGCTTTGCACGTTTCTTGCGGCTGCGCTGTGCGCGACGTGCCTGACAACGACAGCTCTGGCGGGCGACGACAGCCTGCATACGGACTATGTAACCATTACCGAAGACGGCTTCGTCGCCGATGTATTTGACGGCGTTCCGGCAATTTACAATCTGACGACCGGCTCGCCGGACTGTCTGGAGTATGTCCAGCGGTATTACCGGGAAATCTACGATCTGGAACTTCAGGCGGTCGGACATAACATCTGGGTGACCAATGACGATACCTGGTATTTTGAGCGAACCGACACGCCCCAGACCGGCGACATCGGCTACGCCACTGCCGAAGAGCGCGAGCGCGGCTGCGGGCATTATGTGCTGTGCAAGGAGGTCGACGAGTCTGCCGGCACCATCACGCTCATTGAGCAGAACTGGATCTGGAATGGACAGGCGGGCGTGAACCGCACGATTCCCCTTGATAGCTGCTACACGTTCTATACGCTCACATCGAACGACGGCAGCCGCCCGGAGGCACATGAACCCTCGCAGGAGGAAGTGTATGACGATGAGCAGCGGGCAACGACCGGCGCGATGCCCTCGGCGCCGGTGAGCGCGGCAGCAGAGACGGCTGTGCTTTCTACGGCGGCAGACGTGCTGGGAGCAGGCAGCCTGACCGGAACCGTCTCCGACTGGGCGCAGAGCGCCGTGCAGCGCGCGAAGCAGTGGGGCATTCTTGCCGGAACGAGCCTGAACGCGAACGCAGCAATCACAAGAGGGCAGTTTGCACAGCTTCTGGTGAACACGGCATATGGACTGGGCGCATGGCTGGATCTGAGCCAGCCGCAGACCGAGGCGGCGCGCCTGCAGCTTATGATGGGAGACGATCTGGGCAACTTCAACGCCGACGGCACGCTGACGCGCGAAATGGCGGCAGTGGTCCTTACAAGGCTCTGGCAGCTGACCGGAGACTCACTGGCGGCAGACGAAAGCGTTCTTTGCCGATACAGCGATATGGACGCTATCAGCGCCTGGGCGCGCGAGGGAACGGCAATCACAACGGCGGCAGGCTTGATGAGCGGCACCGGCACGGGCTTCTCCCCGGCAGGCAATCTCACGTGCGAGCAGGCAGTGGCGCTGCTGGCAAGACTCTTCGCCGCAAGAACCTATAATACCCTATAATTCAAGCGCCATCCGGCTTGCCGGATGGCGCTTTCCGTTTGGCAAAGCCTCGCCGAGTTTTGCGCCCGCAGGCGCAAAATAAAATGAAAATCCATTGTATCCGGCGGCTCCGCTGACCGGAACAATACCGCTCGTCTCGCAAGTGTGGAAGTTTGCCCCTTTGGGGCAAACTTATGCACGCAGTCGAGGCGCATCTTTTCTGTCCAAAAAGCGACCGCTTTTTGGACAGTTTAAGCGCCATCCGGCAAGCCGGATGGCGCTTTTGACAGTCTAAGACAGCGTGCCGGTCGGGGCGATGCCGAGCATGTACTCCACGCCGATGGCGACGAGAACGACGAGCAGCGAAATGATAAAGCCGTGAAGCATCGGCTTCGCGCCGGACTTGCAGAGGGCTTTGAAGTCGGTGTTCAGCCCCACCGCGCCGAGCGCGGCGACCATGAGGAACTTGCTGAGCGTCTTGAGCGCGGAGGAGACAGAGCCGGGAATGAGACCGAGGCTGGTAAGCCCCGACAGGGCAAGAAAGCCCAGAATGAACCACGGGAAGACAGACTTCAGGCTGACATTCACGGAGGCGTCAGCACCTGTCTCTTCCTTCTTTTTGAGCCGCAGGCTGATGGCGGCAAAGACCAGAACAGTGGGGATGATGGCAAGAGTTCGGGTGAGCTTGACCATGGTTGCAAAGTCGCCAGCAGCTTCACTGAAGGCATAGCCGGTTGCAACGACGCTGGAGGTGTCATTGACTGCGGTGCCTGCCCAGAGCCCGAACGCGGCGTCGGACAGCCCGAGCCTTCGCCCGAGAATCGGGAAGACCACGACCATGACCATGTCAAACAGGAACGTCGCCGACAAGCCGTAGGCGACATCCATGTCGGTTGCGTCGATGACGGGCGCAATCGCCGCGATGGCAGAGCCGCCGCAGATGCCCGTGCCGGCGTTAATGAGGCTGCTGGTCTTCCAGTTCAGCCCCAGTGCCTTGCCGATGAAGTAGCCGAGCCCGAAGCAGGTGGCAAGCGTGAAGAGCATGACCGTGAGGGAGAATTTGCCGACGGTCAGAACGGTCGTGATATTCAGACTCGCGCCGAGCAGAATGATCGCAAATTTCAGGACCTTTTTGGATGTAAAGCGGATGCCGGGGTTTGTTTTGCCGTTGGGCTTGTAAAAATGGTTGACCAGCATGCCGATGAAAAGCGCGATGACGGACGCACCGATCAGATGAAGCCCTGCGTTTGCTTCGAGCGTTTCCAGCAGCTTTGCAATCGCGGCAATCACCAG
Organism: uncultured Clostridia bacterium; assembly: GCA_937907715.1. Classification (GTDB taxonomy): domain Bacteria; phylum Bacillota; class Clostridia; order Oscillospirales; family Oscillospiraceae; genus CAG-170. Next base: position 166 of record CALERM010000077.1, on the reverse strand, counting down.
CGCCAGCACACAGCCGGGCAGCAGCTTTGTGACGGTTTTCATAAAATCTCCTCCTGAAGGCTTGTATTTTCCCGTTTTCAGCTTTATGATAGCACGATAATGTGATAAAATAAAATCATAAAACGGAATTTGACGATTCCTGTTTCTTATCAGGAGGATGCGCCAT
>CALERM010000076.1 GCA_937907715.1 uncultured Clostridia bacterium | reverse complement strand
ACACTATCTTCCTTTCCGAAATCATCGGCCCGGAAGGTTTTTCGACAGACTGAAATGCCCGCAGGCACTGCCTGCGGGCATTTTTCATATCTGAGCGGTCACACCGGCAGACCTTTTGCGTAGACTGACAAAGAGGTGATTGGTATGTGTCCGCGAACGGAAAAGCTGCGACTGTTTTTGCTGGGGCTGGGTGTGGGGCTGCTGCTGTCGTTTCTGGTCGGTACGTGGCTGTGGAAGCTGCTGCTGGCGGCGGGGCTGATCGCAATTGCACTTTTGATGGACTGCTGCTGAAAAAACCGGCATATCCTTGTCCAGGCGCGCGTATATACTTCTAAGACGTGGCAGGCGCGTCCGGCGGGGCGGGAGCGCCCGCCAGAACGAACAAGGAGTTGAGAGTATGGAGCTTGTCTTTGAAGAGCAGTCGATCGATTATTTGCGCCAGGTCTTTTCCGGAAACGCGGCGCAGGAGCTGACGCAGGAGCTGATTGTCCCGGACAGCTACCCGGATTGCGGACGCATTGTCTTTTCCGGTGCGAGCGCGGTTATGCGCGGCAAGGAGTGCCGGGACGCGAGCGCGGTGGTGACGGGCGGCGTGCGCGCGGGGCTTTTGTATGTGCCGGAGGACGGGAGCGAAGCGAGAGCGTTGGAGTGCTATCTTCCGTATTCGGTGCGTTACGATCATCCGGCGGCGACGGCGCAGACGGAGCTGTTTGCCACGTGCCGGGTGCGCGCGGCAGATGCCCGGCTGATCAATTCGCGCAAGATTCTGGTCCGCGTGAGCGTGGTGTGCGAGCTGACGGGGTTTGAAGAAACCGGCGAGACAATCCGCACGTTAAAGGACGCGCCGGACAATCTTCAAACGAAGACGGCAGACTACCGCTGTGTGCTGCCGCACGAATACGCAGAAAAGCCGTTTTCCATGACCGAGGATCTGGAGCTTTCCGGCGGCGAGCCGGAGACGGAAAAGCTGGTGCAGTACTGGCTGACGCCGGAGATTACCGACCAGAAACTGACGGGAAACAAGGCGGTGTTCAAGGGTGTGTTCCTGTTTAAGGCGCTGCTTCTGGGCATGGACGGTATGCCACAGGTGATGAGCCGCCAGCTTCCGTTGTCGCAGTATTGCGAGCTGCGCGGGGACTATGCAGACGACGAGCTGCAGGTGCAGATCTGCGTCACGGGGAGCGAGGCAGAGCTTGTGCGCATGGAAGAAGAGCCGGCAAAAATTCTGCTGTCTGCGAACCTTCTTTGCCAGTGCGTTGCCATGCAGGGCTATGATCTGACGCTTACCGAGGATGCGTATGCCACAAGAGGTGAGTTAAACCCCGTGTGGAGCGAGGTAAGCCTTCCGTGTTTGCTCGACCGCCAGTCGCCCGGCGGCACGCTGCGCGGAAGCGTCCCCAAACAGGCGCGCGCCGTTCTCGACAGCACGCTGTACCTGGACAGCGTCTCGCAGCAGAAAAAAGACGGCAGCATCCAGCTGAGCGCACCGGCGACGGTGAATATTCTGTACATGGACGAGGACGGCGCGCTTCAGTCGGCGATTGTCCGCGATCAGGTCAGCTGCACGGTCGCGGCGGGCGGCGGCGCAGTGTGCCAGGCGAACGTTCAGCCGGGCAGAGACGGCTTTGCTGCACCGTCCAGCGGCGGAATCGATGTGCGCTATGATGTGAGCTTCCACGTGGATTGCTGCTGTGATCAGGCGCTGCGGGCGCTGACAGGCGGCACATTGGAAGGAGGCGAAAAGACGGCGGAGAAATTCTGCGTGGTGGTCAAAAAAGCCGACCGGACGCAGAGCCTCTGGGAGCTTGCAAAGGCGTATCGGACGAGCGAGCAGGCGATTGCGGGGGCGAACGGCATTTCGTCCGGCGAGGTCGAGCAGGGCGAGCTGGTCCTCATTCCGGTGTAGCGGCATGGCGGAAGGAACGGGGTTTGATCGGGCAGGAAACAGAACAGGGAGGCGGTAACGTGGACGAAGCAAGGCATCTTTATGATCAGATTGCGAAAAGGACCGCCGGCAGCATCTACATCGGCGTTGTCGGACCGGTCCGGACCGGAAAATCAACCTTTATCAAGCGCTTCATGGAGCAGTTGGTGCTGCCCCATTTGGAAAACACTTATCAGCGCGACCGCGCGCGAGACGAGCTGCCGCAGTCTGGCTCGGGACGGACGATTATGACGACCGAGCCGAAATTCGTGCCGGAGCAGGCGGTGGAAATTTCGCCGGACGGCGTGTCGAAGCTCAAGGTCCGGCTGATCGACTCGGTCGGCTATCTGGTGCCGGGCGCGATGGGCGCAGACGAGGAGGGAACGCCCCGGATGGTCATGACGCCGTGGGCGCAGGAGGAGATTCCGCTGGCGCAGGCGGCGGAGATCGGCACGAAAAAGGTCATGGAGGAACACAGCAGCATCGGCATTGTCATGACGACGGACGGCAGCATCACCGACATTCCGGCGGGTGACTATACAGATGCGCAGAACCGCGCGATTTCCGACATGCTGGCGACCGGAAAACCGTTTGTGATTCTGGTGAACTCCGAGCATCCGGAGAGCGCGGAGGCAAGGAGTCTGGCGCGCAGGCTGTCACAGCAATACGGTGTCGGCGCGCGGGCAGTCAATGCGCTTACCATGGACGAAGAGCAGATTCAGAGCATCCTCACGGACCTCATGTATGAGTTTCCGGCAACGGAGCTGCGGTTCTTCCTGCCCGGCTGGGTGCGGGCGCTGCCGGACGACAGCCCGGTCAAAACCGCGCTCTATGACGCGATGCGCGAGCAGGCAGGGAAGCTGACAAAGATTGCGCAGGCGGAGCCTGCCATGAAGCAGCTTTTGAATCTTGCACAGGTACATGCGTGCGCCGTGACGGATGTGGATCTGGGAACGGGTACGATTACGGCGGAGCTGTCGGTTCCGGAGTCGCTGTTTTATGAGCTCTTGTCCCAAAGGACGGGGCTGGAGATTGCAGGGGAACTCGATCTCATGCAGATTCTTACGGAGCTGGCGGCAGAAAAGCAGGAATATGCGCGCGTCAAAAGCGCCATGGAGCAGGTGCGCGCCACGGGCTACGGCATCGTCATGCCGGACCCCTCAGAGCTGCATCTGGATAAGCCGGAGATTGTCCGCAAGGGCAGCAGCTACGCCGTTCATTTAAAGGCAAGCGCGCCGTCGATTCATCTCATGCGCGCCAATATCGAGACCGAGCTGAGCCCGATAGTCGGCGACGAACAGCAGTCGGACGAACTGATCAGGTATTTGCTTGGCGAGTATGAGGGCGACACGGAAAAGCTCTGGCAGAGCAATATCTTCGGTAAATCGCTCTACGATCTGGTCACGGAAGGTCTGAACACCAAAATCCAGCGCATGCCAGAAGACGCGCGCCAGAAGCTCACAAGGACTCTCTCGCGCATGATCAACGAAAACACCGGCGGCATGATCTGTATCCTGCTTTAGCTGCAAAGAAAGCCCTCCCGGAGATTCCGGGAGGGCTTCGGGTGATTTGCGGGTTTGTCAGAAAATGCGGCGCGCGCCGATGTATCTGGTGTTGTAATAGGTCTCGTTCAGGGAGTTGACACGAACGCCGGTGGACGGGGTAGAGGCGTGGACAAAGTTTCCATTGCCGATGTACATGCCGACGTGGTTTGCGTAGCTGCCGTAGCCGAAGAAGACGAGGTCGCCGACCTGCAGGTTATCGCGCGAAATGGCTGTGCCCTGCGTCATCTGGTCGTTTGCCACGCGCTTCATGCTGTAGCCGTACTGCGTGAGGACGTAGTACATCAAACCCGAGCAGTCGAAGCCGGTCGACGGCGACATGCCGCCCCAGACGTAGCTGTAGCCGACGAAGCTCATGGCGAAGTTTGCTATATCGGTTGCCGTACTGCCGGACGAGGTGCTGCCGCCGGACGAGCCACTGCCGCTTGTAGGAGTTGTGCCTACATATTCACGAGAAACATAAGCATCACAAGTGACGCCATTGTTACTAAATTTGATGCGATACCAGCTGGTGGATTTTGCCGTTACTGTTACAGCATCACCGTAGCTCAGTTTGCCAAGAATTGTTCCATGCTCGTCTGTTGACGGATAAGCTCGAACGTTAAGTTTACTAGCAGTAATGTACATGGTGGTACTGCTGATGTCAGTGAATTCCTCAGGACCAGAGGCTGCACCGGCAACGCTGGCGTTCGTAATGTTCACATCGTACCACTGCCGCACGTCTTTATACGCGCGCAGGAACATGACCATGGCTTCCTGACGGCTGGCGCCTGCGGTGGGGCGGAGGTAGTAGGAAGAGCCGGTCTTTGTGCCGTCGACAAAGGCGTTGGAGACGCACAGTTGCGCCGCCTCGCGCGCCCAGGAGCCGATGGAGCCGGCGTCTGCAAAGGAGCTTAAATCCTTGGAGCGGGTGGAGGTGTAGGCGGCAGCTTCGCAGAAGTTCTGGATGATCTTGAAGAACTCCTGCCGCGTGAGCGTTTTATTGGGCTGGAACGAGCCGTCGGGGTAGCCGCTGACAATGCCGTATTCATACGCCTTGAGGATGTTCTTGTCGGTGGTGTCGGTGAAGTAATCGGTGCGCTCCAGCTCATCAATGACGTTGCCGGTTGCCTTTTCGAACGCGACGACCGCAAGCTCGCACATCTCGCCGCGCGTGATGGTGGCGGTCAGATCGCCGGAGGTAAACGAAGACGGGAGGATGCCGAGCTCCTGCATTTCTTTATAATAGGGCGCGAACCACGAGCTGTATTTTGCGCCCGCAGCGCCTGCGCCGGTGGTAAGACCCAGCACCATCACA
>CALERM010000075.1 GCA_937907715.1 uncultured Clostridia bacterium | reverse complement strand
TTCATATGCTGTCCGAAGTCGATATCCGTCGGACGGACGGTGCAGGTCCGCACGAAATCCTCGGGTGCAAAATCGTCGCGGAAGCGGACCGGCGCGTCTGTGATGCCTGCTTCCCCGGTGAATGGGAAATCGCGCGGGAAGCCGGACTGCCCGAAGGGCACGACCTTCTGCTCTGGACCGAGAATTGCCCATTGCGTTCTGCCCAACGCGATGGGCGTATCGCCGCAGGTCAGGCGGTAGCTGCGGAAGCATCGGATGGATGCTTCGTCGCACGGCTCGGGCCAGGTTTTCGCGGTAAGCGTCTGCATGAGGTGTGCGCGCCCGACAAAATCGACCCGGCTGTGGACCGTCAGCCAGAACTCGCCGCGCTTTGCCATTGCCGCGCCGCCGACGCCGATGCGCTCTGCGTGCTCGGTCGCAATCGCCTGAAAGATCGTGAACGCACCGTAGGGCGAAAGACCTGCCCGCGCGTCGCAGTAGTCGGGCGTCAGCACAAATTCCTTTTCAAAATACCCTTCCATGGAAGCCTCCTGTATTGCTGCATCAAGCTGCGTGTTTTCTTATGATAGCATTATAGCACCAACCGCGCCGGATTGTAAGCCCGGAAAAGACTGTAAGAGGCAGAAAAAGGGCGCACCGCATATCGCGGCGCGCCCTTCGTTTGGAAATAACTCGATTTACTCGATCATAATTGCGGTGCTGGACGGAAGCTGCTTCTGTTCCTGCTTCGGAAGAGACAGACGCAGGATGCCGTCTTCAAATTTCGCATGGACATCCTCCGGCTTGACGTTCTCGCCGACGTAGAAGCTTCTGCTGCAAGAGCCGCTCCAGCGCTCCTGCCGGATGTAACGACCCTCGTTGTCTTTTTCGTCCTTGTCAAGGGCTTTATTTGCTTCGACGGTCAGATAACCGTCCTTCAGAGCCAGATTGACCTCGTCTTTTTTATAGCCCGGAAGGTCCATGTCGACCTCGAAGCCGGCTTCTGTCTCACGGACGTCGGTCTTCATCAGATTCTTTGCGTGCTTGCCATAGAGCGGATTGCGGCTCTGCGGCATCATCATTTCAAACGGATCAGAGAAGAAATCATCGAACAGGTTTTCACCAAAAATGCTGGGCAACATAAAACATTCCTCCATTCCATGACTGCCTGACGTGGGTCTTCGAGCCTGCGCGGCGGTTGCTTTTTGCTGCCATATTGTATGGATTCAGGCTCCTCGGGAAGCTTTTCTCTTTCCCTTGGAACAGCTTCAGTATACACCCGGAGTTAGCACTGTCAATAGGAGAGTGCCAAATGTTCATAAAGAATGCGGGCTTTGTTCATAAAATGTTCATAAAATGAAGAACGACGGAAATTAACAGATGTAATTGACGGCTGATTCCAGACAATGCTATAATATAGAAAATCTGAAAAAATCACCCAAAGGAGGCACATATGAGAAACGTATTCCGAAAAACGCTCCCGTTGCTGCTGACGCTTGTGATGCTGCTGGGCGCTGTGTCCACGGTCTGCGGGGCAAACGCACCGGGACTTCAGAATTTCACAAAACCGAACACTTATTCCTCCGGCGACTTTCAGGATGTAAAGGAAACCGACTGGTTTGGCGGCGTCGTCGCTGAAGCCTATGCGTATGGTCTGCTCAAGGGCAAGGCTCCCGGTCGGTTTGACCCGAACGGCAACATTACCCTTGCCGAAGCTGTGACCATCGCGGCGCGGCTGCACAGCATCTACCAGACCGGCGCGGAGAGCTTCCAGAACGGCACGCCCTGGTACCAGCCGTATGCCGACTACGCGCTGAAAGAGGGCATCCTCAAAGAAGCGATCAAGGACTACCACCGCGCCGCAACACGTGCGGAGTTTGCCCACATCATCCGCGCCGCGTTCCCGGACAAGGCGCTCTCGCAGATCAACGCGATGAAAGCGGATGCAATTCCCGATGTGCCGAGTAAGCCCGACAACGCCGACATTTACACGCTCTATGGCGCAGGTATTCTGACCGGCAGCGACGCGAAGGGCACCTTCCTTCCCAATTCCAACATCCGCCGCAGCGAGGTCGCGGCAATCGCGGTGCGTATGGTGGACACCACGCAGCGCAAAACGTTCACCCTGGGACTTGATGCGTCCGCGGACCTTCCCGCCACGACGGAAAGCAAGCAGACCGTTACCTTTCAATTCCGCGATTCGACAACAGGCGGTCTCGTGAAAACGACCGGTATTACGCTTCTGTGTGCGTCCTATGAAGGGGGAAGCGCTGCGCTGAAAAAAGCCGGCTGGGCTTTGAGCTTCAACAATGACTATCAGTACAGCGCTATTTCCGAGGGATGCGCCGACCTGCCCGCCGGAACGTACACCATGACCGCAAAAGCGCCCGGGTATGCGGACAGCCTTTTCAAATTCACGGTCGCCTCCGGCAAAGACCTGACAGTTCAGGTCAACCTTACGCCGTCCGCCGACGCGGTCAACGACGCAGATGTGGTCTTCGTCTATCCGGACGCAGCCGGCAAGCTGGTTCCGCTGGAAGAAGGTGCTGGCTCGCTCGACGGCTCGACCTTCAGCAAATTTACTGTCAGGAACGGAAAGTTTGCCGATTTTTCGCCGACCCCCAAAGCCGGATATTACGATCTGGAGGTTTGGGGCTGGTACGATAATGAGGGCTTCCGTTGGTACAAACAGATCAGGAACGCCTACATCGACGCAAAATTCGCGATGGATACCGTGGTGTGCGAAAAGCGCACAGATGTCAACTTCCGCGCCGCCAGCGGCGGCAACGACGTGAAGGAGTTCAAGGTCGTTGTCCGGAGCAGTGGCGTCATCGCCGATCAGACGACGACGACATACGGCGAGGCTTCGTCTCTCCTGCTCGCCGGTTCCTATTCCTTCACGCTTACAGCGGACGGATACCAGCCATATAACGGCTCTTTTAACCTTACCGGTCCGCTCAATCTGAATATTACCCTCACGCCAGACTCTTCCACTACGCCAACCACACCTACCCCCGGCACGACGGACCCCGCCGCAAAGGATGCGGTGTTTGTCTACCGCAATGACGCAGGTAAGCTTGTGCCCGTTACGTCCGGCCGCGGCGTTCTGATGAAGCAGGATGGAGGTCCCAGAGATTATCCGTTCACCATCAAGGACGGTAAATTCGGCGAAAGCACCACGCTTCCCGCGGGCACGTATGAGCTGGAGGTCTACGAAGGCGACACCGACGACAACGGCTTTACCTGCCGCGCGTCTTCGTATACGTTCAAGCTTTCCTCGAACATTTCCACCGGTGACATGATCTTGAATCGGATTACCTGCGACTATGCCGCCGAGATCAATTTGAGCATCAAAAATGAGCAAGGCGTAGAGGTCAGCAGCAATCGCGTCACCATTCAGGACGCTTCCGGCAGCACCGTCTTTTCCAGTAACTCCGGCGGCTCTCAGTGGCTCTATCTTGCAAAAGGCGTCTATATGCTGCGCATACAGGCGGACAGCTATCAGGATTGCAGCCAGCGTCTGAATATCACCGGCTCGGGACAAATCGATATTACCATGCAGAGCAATTACGCCGAGACAGAAAACGGCGGCTCCTGCGGTGATAACGTCTATTGGAAAATCGAAAACGACACGCTGACCATCTATGGCAGTGGTTTGATGACCAGATATGACTCTAATTTGGATTTTCCATGGGCAAACCAATCCGGCAAATTGTCCAGTATTGTCGTAGAGGACGGTGTCCAAAGTGTTGAGTCCCTTGCGTTCACGATGTCTTCCGCTAAAACTGTCACCTTTGGCAAGGACTTGAGATTCATTGGATATAAAGCGTTTCTTCATTGCAAGAATCTGACCAGAGTTACCTTTACCGGAGATGCACCCACAGTGAATCGCAATGGCATGATAGTATTTGCGGGCGAAAATGTTTTCGACTGCCCCGTTACCGTCTACTATCCCGAAAACAATTCCACGTGGACGGAGGAAGCGAAAGAAGCCTTCGGCAACAACGTTACCTTTGTGGCATATTAACCGCTCAACCCGCGCGCAGACCGGTCTGCGCGCGGGTTTCTTTCGATTCTCTTAAATTTCCTGAAGAACGCCAAATTCCCGTCCGTTTGTGCTATGATGTCGGCAAGGAGATGAACCCATGAAAAGACGAAATACCTTCCGCGCCGCACTGGCGCTGCTGCTGATACTGACCCTGTGCATGCCTGCTGCTGCTTCCGGCTTCACCGGAAAGCTGATAGCCATCACCTTTGACGACGGACCGGGCGCATATACCGCAGCGCTTCTCGACGAGCTTGCCGCGCGCGATGTCAAGGCGACGTTCTTCGTTTCCGGCTACCGTGCGGCAAATTACCCGGAGACGCTCAAACGCATGGTTTCCGAGGGACACCAGCTGGCAAACCACACGCAGAACCACGAAAACCTCAACACGCTATCCAGCGCGAAAATTGCCAGCGAAATCAGCCAGACGCAGGAATACATCACAGCCGCAGGCGGCGACAACCCCGCCTACATCCGCCCGCCCTACGGAAACGCCAACCAAACCGTCCGCGCCCAGGCGCCTTCGCCGCTGATCAACTGGTCGGTCGACCCGGAGGACTGGAAGTATCACAACGCCGACACGGTCTGCCGAAACATTCTTGCCGGAAGCTACGACGGCGCGATCATTCTGGTCCACGATATCTACCAGACGAGCGTCAACGGCGCGCTCGCCGCGATTGACAAGCTTCTGGAGCAGGGCTACGAATTTGTCACCGTGCGCGACCTGCTTCTGCGCCGGGGCATCACGCCGGAGGCGGGCGTCATGTACTATGACGCGAAGAACACGGGCGTGAATCTGGACGTCGACGAGGCGGGCAGCGGCTATTTTGACGAGAGCCGGATCGAGAGCCATTGGGCGTATGACGCGCTGATGTTCTGTCTGGACCATGGCTTTCTCAGCCGGGAAACGGACGGGCGCGTCCGCCCGAACAAGCCCATCACGCGCGGTGAGTTTGTGACGAGCCTTGCAAAGTTCTGCGGTGTGGACGAGAGCTACCGGTATTACGCCGAGACCGGCTACCGCGACATTGCATCGGACGGAGAACTGGCGCCTTACGTCAAATGGGCGCGCGATGCGGGGTTGATGGACGGCTCCAACGGCGCGTTCCATCCGGACGACCATTTGACCCGCGAGCAGATGGCGACGGTCGTTGCGCGCTATCTGACGGCGCTGGGGCTTGCCTCCGGCGAGGCTGCGCAGACGGAATACCGGGACCAGGCGCGCATTTCCGACTGGGCGGTGGACGGCGTCGCGCTCTGTACGCGAGAGGGCATTCTGCATGGCGCAAACGGCGCGTTTCTGCCCAAGGGAAAGCTCACCCGCGCCCAGACCGCAGCCATCCTGTACCGCCTGAGTGAGATGGAATAACGCGCCGGCCATCGCAATTCATAAAGCTGCAAAATGTCCCGGACCTGCGTGCTTGCAGGTCCGGGACATGCTTATGCTTTCCAGGTGACGGTGAAATGCCCGTTTTCCTGCGCGCTGTCGGACAGCACGCGATGAAAGCTGCGGCAATACGCGCCGAGCGCGTTTTCCAGCGCCTGCGCATGAAGGACGGTCAGGTGGACCGGATCGGAAAGGTCTGTCAGGCAGTCGTGCAGCGCGTCGAGATTTTTGCCGTAGTACGCCGGAAGGGGGAGCAGCGCGGCGAGCGCCTGATGCAGCGCCTCGCGGCTTTCTAACGCCCGCCCGTCGAGATAGACCTCCATCACGATTCCTCCCCGTAGAGCAGCTCAAACGTCTCGTAATGGTCCTCGGTGTAATAGATGAGACCGTCGTTGGAAAAGACGATGCGCTTTGCGCCGCGTTTGTCGGCGCCCAGCGTGTCGATGTCGCACTCGGTGTAGCTTCTGCCGTCCTTTTCGGGGAGAATGCCCTCATAGTTTCCGAAATGGCTGCCGCCGATGCACTTGCCGGGGGCATACGGCTCGAGAGAGCCGCCGGACCAGCCGAGCTTTTCAGCCTCCTTTTTCGTGATGAAGTTGGAGGGCAGATGCCCGTAGATGTGCAGATACAGCGCAACGTCGTCTTTGCTGGTATAGACGCCGTCTTCGTCAATAGCGGACGCTTCGGCAGCGGTCTCTGCCGGTTTTTCGGCTGCAGCGACTTCCTGCTCAGATGCCTGCGCCGGTTCCCCGGAAGCCTCTTCCGCGGCTTTCTGCGTTTCGGAGGCGGGCAGAGCGGCAGGCTCGGCGTCCGCTTCGGTATCGTTCAGGACCTCAGCGATTTGCAGGACGGTCTGGGCGGTTTTTTCGATGGTGTCCGCGGTCTGCGCCGGATTGCCGCAGGCGGTGAGGCTCAAGGTCAGCAAAAGCGCCAGCAGCAGGGCAGTGATTCTTCGCGTCATGGTCATTCCTCCGTTCGTGTTCGACTTATTCTATCATAATCAGCTGCCTGTTGCAATTGCCGCGCGGTGTGCTACTATATACAATGTAAAAACGCAAAGGAGCGATTGTATGGACCAGAAGCTTTTGATTCTTGTCACCTACCGCGCAAAGCCCGGTCGGGGGCGCGAATTTCTGCGCGAGATTGAAAAACAGGGACTGCGCGAGACGATTCTGAAGGAAGACGGCTGCCTGCGCTACGATTACTATCTGGCGAGCGATAACGACGATACGGTCCTGCTCGTCGAGCAGTGGCAGTCGCCCGCGCATCAGAGCGCGCACATGGCGCAGGCGCACATGAAGACGCTGCTGGAGCTCAAAAACCGCGAGATTTCCTCGACGGATGTGCAGAAATTTACGGTCTGACGCAAAAGGAAAACCTCCCGGAGGCTTTCTCCGGGAGGCGCTGTTTATGGTTCGGGCGATTACATGATGCGAAACGACTGCTCGAGAAGGCGGAGCAGGAAGACGGAAAAATCGCGTTCAAAGGCGAAGCAGAACCGTTCGCCGTCTTCGATCTCATGGCAGGAGATGAGCTTTCTTGCCTCGCTGACCCAGAGCTGCGCCATCACTGCACCCCCTTGATGATCGTCTGCCAGACGCTTTCCGGCTGACCGGACGAGAGACTCAGCGAGTAGCTGTAATCGCCGTCTGTCCAGATGGCGAGCGTATAGCTGTCGGCTTCGCCTTTGAGTGTGACGGTGCAGTCGGCGGCGGTGATCGTCTGCTGCGCGGGGTATTCGTTCCAGTCGCCGGAATTATCCTCCGTACCGACGGACTGACGCAGGCACGCGCCGGCACTGCCGTTTGCGTAGTCGGTCTGTGCCATCTCGCCCCAATAAGAGGTGTAATGAATCTCCTGCGGGAAAAACGGGAGACTCATCGCGGCTTTGACCGGGAAGCCGACCGCGGCGGACAGCTCGTCCCGGGAGGAAAGCTCCAGCATGCCGTTTGCGATCATGGTTTCCGGTTCTTCCTTTTGCGACGGTTGGGAAATCAAGCGGGGAAGTGTAACGGCGCTTACCAGCAGCACCGCCAGACACGCGGCAAGCGCGGCAAAGCGGCGAAGCGCTGTCACGCGGGCGTTTTTTTTCTGACCGGACGGCTGGCACTGCGCGGCTGCGTTTTGGAGAATGCGCGCGCGCATTTCGGGCGTTACTTCGATTTTTTTCATCACTTCATCGTATTTCGTCAAAGTCATACGCCTCCTTTAAAATCTCGCGCAGCAGCTGCCTGCCCCGGTGCAGATCGGAGCGGACGGTCGACTCGCTGCGCTGCAGAATCTGCGCGATCTGCCGGGTCGAGCAGCCCTCGTGGTAGAACAGGTGGATTGCCTCGCGGTATGTTTCGGGCAAGTCCCGGACCGCCTGCCAGACGAAGGACAGATCCTCCCGGTTTTCTGCGATCAGCTCGTCATTGAGTTCATCCGCCGCGCGCACGGCGTTGTAGGAAAGGCGGTTTTTGCTGAGATTTCCTGCCACGCGCAAGAGCCACGCCTTTTCATGCGCTTCGCTTTCGAAGCTGGGGGCGGTTTTGAGAAACTGCACGAGCGTGTCCTGCAGGATATCCTCGGCGTCTGCCATGTTATGAAGATAGGAATAGGCGTAGCGCAAAATGGCGTTGCCATGGGTGTCGAGAATCTGCGCAGCGCGGGCGCTGACATCGCTTTGCGCGGAAGTCTCCGGGTTTTCTTTGGCGGCGAAAAGCCGCACGGCGGCATGGAAAAGGGCTGCGCCTGCCCGCAATCGCTGCCCGCAAAACGGCGCGGGCGCAACAATCAAAGCTGCTTGCATCGTGTTCTCCCTGTTTGCGGGCGCAGGAGAGCCCCTGCGCCCGGTGTATGTTTGTTACTGAATTTCGGCGACGAGTGCGGCAATGTCGCTCTGGCTGAGCCCTGCTGTGACGTTCAGCGCGTAGCTGTAGCCGCCGTCCGTCCAGAGCGCGAGATGTACAAGACCGTCGTTTCCTTTCATTGTAACGCTTCTGCCGGTTACGTCAAGGGTTTCGGTTTCGGCATAGTCGTTGTAGTCGCCGGAAATGTCGTCCGCGCCCGGCGCTTTGCGGACAGAGGCGGCGCGGGCTTCGTCGCTGCCATAGGTGACTTCAAAAATCACATCGCCGTCCTCGCCTTTCATCACGTGCCAGGTTTTCTCGCTGCAGCCGGAGATTTCCTCAGGCGCGGTCAGATCAAAACCGGCGGCTGCCGCGGCGTCCGCAGCGGTCTCATAATCGGTCCAGGGATTCGGAATCTGCGCGTTATCGGAGACGGGTTCCTCCTGCGCGGGTGTGTCGGGCGCTGCGCTCTGGGCGCAGGCGGCAAGGCTCAGCAGCATGGCTGCGGTAAGGGTGAAGATCAAAAGCTTTTTCATGGTGTTACAGGTCCTTTCGAATATCAATGATGTTTGTTTTCGGGAAGCGGCGCCTGACCGCTTCTATCTTTGTATACAGCTGGGAAAGCTGTTTTGTTGCAGAACGCGAAAAAAATTTTCGAGATTTCGAAAAAATGCCTCCCGGAGGCTTTCTCCGGGAGGCTGCTTGTTATCTTGCGAGATAGCGGCTCAAAAACTCTCTGGTTCTGGGCTGCTTGGGGTTGTTGAAGATCTCCTCTGGCGCGGCATCCTCTAAAATTACGCCGCCGTCCATGAAGATCACGCGGCTCGACACGTCGCGCGCAAACGCCATCTCATGCGTCACGACCAGCATCGTAAAGCCCTCTTTGGCAAGCCGCTGCATGACGTCCAGGACTTCTCCGACCATCTCGGGGTCGAGCGCCGAGGTCGGCTCGTCGAAGAGAATGATGTCCGGGTTCATCGAAAGCGTCCGCGCGATTGCCACGCGCTGCTTCTGACCGCCGGAAAGCTGCGCAGGTCGGGCGTTGCAGTAGGCGGACATGCCGACGCGCTCCAGATAATCGCGCGCAATTTTCTCGGCTTCTTCGCGCTTGCGGTGCAGCACCGTCAGCTGCGGGCAGACGCAGTTCTCAAGCGCATTCATGTTGTTGAAAAGGTTGAACTGCTGGAACACCATGCCCACGCGCGCGCGGTATTGCGACAGATTCAGTTCTTTTCCGGAAATGTCCTTGCCCTCAAAGATGATCCTGCCGCCGGTCGGCTCTTCGAGCAGGTTCACGCAGCGAAGCATCGTACTCTTGCCGGAGCCGGACGAGCCAATGATGCTGATGACGTCGCCCTTGTTGACGGAAAAGCTGATGTCGCGCAGCACCTGATGCGTGCCGAACGTCTTTTCCAGATGCTCGAGTCTGAGAATTTCGTCCATGTTACTGCGCCTCCCTGATGTGAATTTCCGCCTGAGAATCCGAGCCGCTGCCGCAGATGGTGTAGCTGTCCGAGCCGGCGAGCTTCTTTTCGGCAAGCCGCAGCAGCCGCGTGACCGTGAAGGTCAGGACGAAGTACAGCACGCAGATCACGGTATAGACCTGGAAGGTCTGCAGATTGATGCGCTTGATGACGCCCGCCATGTAGTAAAGCTCCGTCACGCCGATGACGTTCAGCACCGAGGTATCTTTGATGTTGATCACAAACTCGTTGCTGATCGACGGCAGAATGTTCTGCAGAACCTGCGGAATGACGACCTTGCCCATCGCCTGCGCATGCGTCATGCCGACGGAGTAGGCGCCTTCGAGTTGCCCGCGGTCGACGGAAATGATGCCGCCGCGGACAATCTCCGCCATGTAAGCGCCGGTGTTGATCGAGACGATAAAAAGACCGGCGGGGATCAGCGGCAGCGTTGCGCCGTCATTTAAAAAGGCGTAGCCCCAGTAGATGACCATCGCCTGGACCATCATCGGCGTGCCGCGGAAGAGCTCAATGTAGATGGCGATGATGGCGTTGACGATTTTGTGCAGCACGCGCAGAACCGCATTTTTGGAGCGCGGCGCGGTGCGGATGACGCCCGTAATCAGACCGATCAAAAAGCCGGCGGCTGTACCGATCAGGGCAATGAGCATCGTATAGCCGACGCCGGAAAGCAGGTAGCTGTAATATTGGCTGATGATTCCGAGTACTTCTCTGATAAATTCCATCTTATCTCACCCGTACCGTTTCAGAATATTTCGATCTTACTTCTTGATGATGACCACAAGATTGCTGTTGTAGTAGCAGTCGGTGAAGTCGACCTGCTCTTCACGCTCTGCCGTGGGGCTCATGCCGGCGATGATGGCGTCGACCGCGCCGGACTGGACCGCGGCAATCAGCGAATCCCACTCATAGGAGTAGACCTCCAGCGCCATACCAAGCTCGGCGGCAATGTACTTTGCGACCTGCACGTCGTAACCGTTGGCATAGAGGTTATCCTTGCCGGAGATGGGGACAGCGCCGTTGGCGTCGGTCGTCTGCGTCCAGTTGAAGGGGGCGTAGGCGCATTCCATCGCGATGCGGAGCGTGCCGTTGGAGGTGTCGGTGTTGGAGGACTGCAGTGCAATTGCCTCGCCTGTGTCGGTATCGGGATTTGCGCTCAGGGATACCATCTGCGCCATCAGCGCCTGACGGGTCTCGGTGGAAATTGTGGCGAGGATTTCGTTGACGGTTGCGACCATCGGCGAGCCTGTCTGGAAGGCGACGGCAATGCCGGTCTCAGCGTCGGTTGCGGTGAAGCCGGTGTCGTTGTTGACAAACGGCAGGTAGGTCAGCGTGTCATCCTTGCCGCAGACCTCCAATGCGGTGGGCTCTTCGGCGACGTAGCCGTCGATGGCGCCGGACTTGAGGGCGTTGAGAAGGTCTGTGAAGTCGGGGTAGGACTTCTTGTCGACGCCTTCGATCTGATCGACGGCGTCGAGGTGGAACGTGCCTGCCTGCGCGGCAATGGTCGCGCCCTTGAGATCGGCAATGGTCTTTGCGCCAGACAGGTCGGTCTTCTGCCGCGAGCCGCAGGCGGTAAGCGTCAGACAGAACAGGGCTGCTGCTAAAATGATGGATACGATTCTTCTCATGGGATGTGCCTCCTT
>CALERM010000074.1 GCA_937907715.1 uncultured Clostridia bacterium | reverse complement strand
CACAGAAGTGTTTCACAATATGAAATAATTTGCGGCACCGGTTTCTGCCCGGTACAATACGAACAGAACCCGGGAACACAAGGTATGTAGAAAAACCAGAAAGGAACCTGCTTATGAATCGCTATTCCAACCCTTCGGATCTGAAAATTACCGATATCCGTTTTCTCGACATCGACGGCGCACCCAAGCGCTGCACCCTGATCAAAATCATGACCAACCAGGGCATTGAGGGCTACGGCGAGGTGCGCGACGCTTCGAGCAAAACCTATGCCGCGATGCTCAAGAGCCGCCTGCTGGGCGAAAATCCCTGCGATGTGGACCGGCTGTTCCATAAGATCAAGCAGTTCGGTTACCATTCGCGCCAGGGCGGCGGCGTGTCCGGCGTCGAGATCGCGCTCTGGGATCTTGCCGGCAAGGCATATGGCGTGCCGCTGTATCAGATGCTCGGCGGCAAATTCCGCGACAGCGTGCGCGTCTACTGCGACACAGACGTCGACGGCAAGCACACCGGTCACGACATGGGTCTGGCACTGAAAAAGCGCATGGACATGGGCTTTACCTTCCTCAAGATGGACCTCGGTATCGGTCTGCTGCTTGACGAGCCGGGCACGATCAACGCCCCGCTGGGACTCATCGACGACATGAAGACCTATGCACCGCATATTCTCAACGTGCAGGGCGGCTCGGTGACGCAGGATATGGTCAAGCACCAGAAGAGCTATCAGATCGTCAACACCGCACATCCGTTCACCGGCATTCATCTGACGGAAAAGGGTCTGGATTACCTTGAAAACTACGTCAGGGAGGTCCGTGACGTCATCGGCTACGACGTACCGCTCGCCATCGACCACTTCGGTCATGTCTGCGTGGAGGACTGCATCCGCTTTGCCCGCCGCATGGAGCGCTACAACCTCGCGTGGATGGAGGACATGGTGCCCTGGATGTACACCGACCAGTATGTGCGCTTGAAGAATTCCACCTGCATCCCCGTCTGCACGGGCGAGGATATTTACCTCAAAGAGCCGTTTGAGAACCTGATCAAGGCAGGCGGCGTAAGCGTCATTCATCCCGACATTCTCACCTGCGGCGGCGCGCTGGAGCTCAAGAAGATCAGTGACATCGCCGACGAAAACGGCGTAGCGGTCGCCATTCATATGGCGGAGTCTCCCATCGGCTGCATGGCTGCGGTGCAGACGGCTGCCGCGATGCACAACGTGCTTGCCATCGAGTTCCACTCGGTAGACGTGCCTTGGTGGAGCGATATGGTCAATGGGCTTCCGCATCCGCTGATCGAAAATGGCTTCATCAAGGTGCCGGATGCGCCCGGTCTCGGCATCGAGTCGCTCAATGAAGAGGTACTGCGTGAGCATATCAACCCCAGCATCCCCGGCTGGTGGGAGCCGACGAACGAGTGGGACACCGAGTTCTCCAACGATCGTATCTGGAGCTGAGCATTTCGGCAAAAACCGCTTCGGACCTGTTCCGAAGCGGTTTTATATATGGAAAAAGCCCGGCAGAACCGGGCTTTTTCCATATGGGTAACAAATGTCCTGAAGCGATCAAAGAAGATCGTAACCGCTGGCTTCCATGAGCCCTCGCAGATAGCCGATGGCGTAGAGCCTTCCAACGGTCTCATAGCCGGGTCTGCCGTTTTCCTCACCTGCCATAGTAGGCACGTGGTCGACGCGAATCGGCGCGGTGCAGCGCACGTCCCGGTAGCAGCGGATGGCGCGCGCCATGTCGGTCTGCCCATTGTCGTGGAAGGTCTCGTGAAAGCATTCCTTCGTACCGGCAATGTCGCGGAAGTGGACGAAGAAAATTTTTCCCTGTTTTCCAAAATGCTCGATGCACTCGTAGACGTCTTCTCCCATGGCTGCGAAATTTGCCTGGCACATCGTAATGCCGAGGTAATCGCTCTTGTGAAGGTCGATTGCCTTCTGCATCGCCTCGCGCGAGATCAAAATCCGGCTGACGTTTCCGATTTTTGCGAGGGGAGGATCGTCCGGGTGAATGGCAAGGCGGATGCCGTAACGCTCCGCCTGCGGCAGGGCCGCATCCAGAAAATACTGAAGATTCGCCCAGAGCGTGTCGGCGCCGATCGAAAGCGCCGGGTCTACGGAAACGTCGCGCAGGTCAAAGCCCGTCACATGCGCACCGCCGCGCTCTGGGTAGACGGACGTGGTCCGCAGCCAGCCGATTTCTGCCATGAAGTTCATGCAGATGGTCGTAAAGCCGTTTTCCGCCAGCAGCGGAATCATTTGAAGGACCTTTTCCATCGAAGCGTCGCGCAGGGCATCTGCGCGTTTAATATGGTCGTGGACGCCGTTGGGCATCGGCTCGACGACGAGCGGACGAAGCCCTTCTGCCTTAAATCGCTCGGCAACTGCGCGGATATGCGCCGGGTCCGTCATATCAAAAGCCTCGTCCTCCGGCAGGCGCACGACTGCGTGCCGCACGCCCACCTGCTTTGCAAGCTGCCAGGCGAGGCTGGGTTCACTCAGAAAATAGTCGGTCAGAATCATGCCAAAGCGTTCCTTTCCTGATTTCGGATTTACAAACGAGTATACCGGTTCGTCTGATGCGCGTCAAAATTTTTCATATCCTGAAATTCCTTGACAGCAGTGCACCGTACCGGCTATGCTGAAGCTATGCTTCAAAGCGCAGGCGGTGATTGATCTCGCGCGTACCCTTTTGCAGAATGTCGATGACGCGCCGGTGTTCCTGCTCCGTCACGCAGTCGCCCGGTACGCGGGGGATGAACAGACCGATCGCTGCCCCGACACCACGTTGGTTTGTGATGTAGGTGGCGTATTTGCTCTCTCCGAAGCCCTCGGGCGAAATTTCGTCCACGCGCAGGCAGCTGCGCTTTTCTACCGCGTCCAGCTCCTGCAGCAGCTTCGGCAGCGTGTCGATGCCGGGCCAGCTGCCCTCGTCCGGCAGACCGATGCTTCCGGCAAGCTCTGCGACCGCGGCGGGCGCCATGTGCGAAAGCAGGACCCGACCCGTTGCCGAGGCGTAGATGTTGCCCAGAAACAGATCGCCGCGCTCATGGAACTTGCCGCCGTCCTGTTCGGAGTAGCTGATCACGAATTTTTCGTGATTCTCCAGAATTGCGAGCAGCGCCGTGTAGCCGCTCTGGCGGTGGATCCAGCGCAGAATCGGATTGCTGATCTGCAGCAGCTCCTGATGGAACGTGCGGTAACGGGTGAGATAGAACGTGCTGGCGCCGAGGACATAGCCCTTGCTCTGGGAGACCTGACGCAGAAAGCCGCGCTCCGCCATTGTTTCGATCAGGTGAAAGCAGGTGCTTTTGTTGAGCCCTGTTTTTTCGGAAATCTGGCGCAGGGGAACCGGCTCGCCCTTTCCGTTGGCGACGATGGTCAGAATATCCAGCGCGCGGTCGACAGACTGAATCATAAGGCAGGACCCTTTCCGGAAAACCTCCGCCGCAGCCGACGGAAGCATTCCTGAAATCAAAGGAGGATTTTTATGGAGTATACGATTGCATCCGGCGCGCTGCGCGCCGTGGTATCCGACCGGGGCGCAGAGCTTCTTCGTCTGACGCAGACGAAAACCGGACATGAGCTTCTATGGAGCGGAAATCCGGCATATTGGGCAGAGCATGCGCCGGTGCTGTTCCCGATGATCGGGCGGTGCCGGGAGGACCGGTATCTTGTAAACGGCGAAAGCTATACGATGGGGCTTCACGGCTTTTCGCGAGAAAGCATATTTGCCTGCACGAAAAAGGAAACCGGCGCGATCGAGCTGACCATGACAGATACACCGCAAACGCGCGCCTGCTATCCGTTTTCGTTCTGCTTTACGGTGCGATATGCGCTTGAGGGCGCGGCGCTCCATGTGACCTACCGGACGGAAAACCGCGGGAAAGCGACAATGTACTTTGCCGTGGGCGGGCATCCGGGCTTTTCGCTGCCGCTGGGAGACGGCGTTCCGTTTGACCGGCACTTTGCGGCGTTTTCCGGACAGCCGGAGGAGGTCGTGATTGCGCCCAAATGTATGCGAACCGGAGAGACCCGACCGTTCCCGCTGGAAAACGGCACGCTCCGGCTGCAGCACAGCCTGTTTGACCAGAGCGCGCGGATTCTGCAAAATGCAGGCGATACCGTTCGCCTGGCAGCAGAGGGCGGCGCGTATGCGCTGGAAATCCGGACGGAACGTATGCCGTATCTCGGACTTTGGCACACACTGAGTACCGACGCGCCGTTCGTCTGCATCGAGCCGTGGAGCTCGCTCCCCGGCGCATACGGCGCGGTCGAAGACATTTCTCAAAGACCGGATCTGATCGCACTCACGCCCGGGCAGACCGACGAACGCGGCTGGCGCGTCACGGTAGCCTGAGGCTCAGCGGTTGCGGTATTCCTTCGGGGAGAAGGATGTAATTTTTTTGAAGGCACGGTTGAAGTTCGTGCTGTTATTGAAGCCGCACTGGAACGCAATATCCAGCACCGACTGGTCCGTGCTGGACAGAAGCGTCTGCGCCATGTCGATGCGGCGGGAGATGATGTAGTCCCAGGTGGAAAAGCCGTTGACGGATTTGAAAAGCTGCGAGAAATACGACGGACTCATTTTCGCGATGGCGGCAAGCTCGTCGAGCTTCATGGGCTCACTGAGATGGTTGTTGATGTATTCCATTACAGTTTCCAGCCGCGCGAGGGTGTCGCGCTTGACGCTCAGGCGCGTTTTCATCTGCTCCAGGTCCTGCTCGGGGTATTGGCGGATGATCAGAATCAGAATTTCAATGAGATTCATCTTGATCATCAGCGGATACTCGGGCTTTTTTTCCTGAAACTCCGCCTCAATCAGATGGATCAGCTTGCGCACGCGCGCGGTCATGGCGCTGCCGCGCGGCAGGAGATTTTCAAAGCTGCGGTTCTGCTCGGAAAAGACATACATATAACGCATATCGAAGATGGCGTCGCTCGGAGACCAGATGAATTCCGGTGAGAAATGAAGTCCCACGCACTCGAGGTCGTGGTCGGAGTCGATGCTGGTCACATAATGCTCCTCGTTGCTGCGGAACAGAAAAACGTCGCCCGGGCGGATGCTGTACGCCCGGTCGCGCAGGGTATAGGTTCCGTAGAAGTCTTCAAACAGCCCCAGCTCCAGCGATGGGTGGGAATGATGAATCAGTGGTCGATGTTCCGGCGAGACGCGGTTGCGGTAGAGCCTGATATTTTGTGCGCGCGGCCCGGAGGAGGGAAGAACGGTTTCATAAAAGGTCATAATGGCACCTCGTAGTATCTTTTGACGCGTCGGAACAGGAAAAGCTGGAAGCGGCCTGCAGGCGCTGCAACTATTATACTATAACAATTTTTTGGTTTCTAGAACTATTTTACGATTTTTTATAAAATCCTACCGGATTATTGTTGCAGGAACAGGAAATGGATACAGAAAACAGCATCCGGCAGAATTTCCAGCACTGTGTTCCAATAGAGTACGAATATTGCCGGAAAATATGGGAAAATCAGAGAGAATACACGGAGATCGGTCAAAAAAACGGAGAAAATCAGTGCGTGAAACAGATCCGAAAAGCAATGAGTTTTCAATATCAACAAAAATCGGCCTCTCTTTTCGTGCAATTTATGAAGTAAAAACCATAAAATTGTTTGCAAAATATGTTGGATATTTAATGAAATATTCTCCACGTTCCAGTAAAATAAAATCACGCTGAGGGGGACAACCCCATAGGTAAAAATAATGAAGAAAGCTGGATAGGATTATGAAAAAGTTCATCGCATTGCTTCTGGCAGCGCTGCTTTGCCTGTCGATGCTGAGCGCGTGCAGCACCAAAGCAGAAACTGCCGCGGACGAGCCCGCCAAGACGGACGCTTCCGCCGCTGAAGAAACCAAGACAGAAGAAACTGCCGAAGAGCCCAAGACCGAAGAGACTGCGTCCGACGACAAGGTCAAGTGCTTCCTCGTCTCCCCGCTGATCGGCGGCTCCGCCTGGGGCAACTGCCAGAAGGGCTTTGAAGAAGCAGCCGCAGCCGAGGGCTGGGATTACACCTACCTCGGACCGGTCACGACCGCCAACACCACCGAGATGGTCGAGCTTTGCGAGACCGCACTTTCCAACGGTGCAGACATCATCATCGGCAACTGGAACGACCAGGAAGCGTTCAACGACGTTGTTGACCGCGCGCTGGAAAAGGGCGTGACGCTCGTCGGCATCAACTACTCGCTGCCCGGCCGCTGCGAGGTCTACACCGGCATCGACCCCGTTGAGCTCGGCAACATTCAGGCAGAGACGCTCGTACAGAACATGCCCGAGGACGAGCCCATCAACGTTGTGTACATGCAGCCCAAGCTCAGCTCCCAGTCGCACAACATCAACTATCAGTCCTTCTGCGACAAGCTCGCCGAGCTTCGCCCGGACGCAGTCGTCGTCTCGCAGGAAGAATCCACCTCCGATACTCAGGTCGTCTATGAAAAGTTCTCTGCACTGCTGCTGGCACACCCGGAGATCAATGCGTTTGTTGCTGACTGCTCCATGGCAGCCGTCGGCGCGGCAACGCTCGTAGAGGAAAGAGGGCTTCAGGACTCGATGTATGTCCAGGGCATCGACGGCGGCGCAGAGATCCTGACGTATGTTTTGTCCGGCGCTGCGGACTGCACCATCATCCAGGACTGGCTCTCCGTCGGTCGGACCGCTGTTTCTCTGGCAAAGACCCTCTATGAGGGCGGCACGGTAGAAGGCTTCTCCGGCTGCGGCGCATACGCGCTGTATGCCGACGGCGTGCAGGCATACGCCGACCAGGAAGGTATTCCGCTGGATTGATCGCACCCCATTTGTCCGTTCACTGATAAATAGCATGAAGGACCGTTCCGGGCTCAAGCATACCCATCGACCCGGATCGGTCCTTCTTTGGAGGAAGAACCGAATGAATAACAAAAAGAAACTCATGCGCGCGATCATGTCGCACAACGAGCTGGGCGCGCTCATTCCGCTGGCGCTGATTCTGATCATCGTCGCATTCGTCAATCCGAACTTCTTTGGTGCGGCAAACCTCATCGACATTCTCCGCACTGCAAGCTTTTCCTTCTTCATCGGCGTGCCGCTGACGTATCTGCTCACGGCAAGCGGCATGGACCTGTCGGTCGGCTCGACGCTGTCTCTTGCCGGCGTCATCGTCGCGTATGCCATCGCAGGCGGCTGGAATATGTGGCTGGCAATTCTCGTCGCGCTGCTCGTCGGCGCACTGGTTGGCTGGGTCAACGGCGTGATTATCGTCCGCTTCGGTCAGCCCGCATTTATCATTACGCTCGGTATGCAATACATTCTCAGCGGCATCGCGCTTCTTTGGACGGGCGGTCTGGCCGTCTCCGGCATGAACGCGGAGTTCAAGGCGCTCGGCCAGACGTATCTGTTTGATACCGTTCCTGTTCCGATTCTCTATGCCCTGATCATCGGCGCTGCGGGCTACATCATTCTGAACCGGTCGAAGTTTGGCCGCTCCATTGCAGCCATCGGCGGCAACCCCGAGACGGCGTACCTCGCGGGTATCCC
The DNA here is from genome assembly GCA_937907715.1 of uncultured Clostridia bacterium. Lineage (GTDB taxonomy): Bacteria > Bacillota > Clostridia > Oscillospirales > Oscillospiraceae > CAG-170. Next base: position 3,746 of record CALERM010000074.1, on the reverse strand, counting down.
CGTCGTCAGAAGAAGAATTCTGGTCTATGTCGCAGTTGGTTTGTTCTCCGCATTCACCGGCGTTATCTGGGCAGCACGCTTTGCCTCCGGCATCCCCGGCGCGGGCGACGGCGTGAACCTGAAGATCATGGCGGCGGTTATCATCGGCGGCACCAGTCCCGCGGGCGGCTCGGGCACCATTGCCGGTACCGCCATCGGCTGCATCCTGCTTGCAACCATCACGAACTTCCTGATTCTTGTCGGCATTCCCAGCACCGCACAGACGCTGATTTTTGGCTTGATTCTGATTCTCTCGATGTTCATCGACAAGTACCGCCGTGCCGTTCTCAGCGGCAAATAAGCTGGAAGCCGGAACATATTTGCAGAGAAGAAGGAGGCTAAACCATTGGCTGAACATATTTTGGAAATGCGCCATGTCACCAAACGCTTTCCCGGCGTTCTGGCATTGAGCGACGTCTCCATCGAATTGAATGCCGGAGAGGTTCTGGCGATCTGCGGCGAAAACGGCGCAGGCAAGTCCACCCTAATGAAGGTGCTCAGCGGCAGCTACACCTCGAAGGAATATGAGGGCGAGATCTGGTTCGACGGAGAAAAGGTACACAACATGAGCGTCCATACCGCGCGTTCGCTCGGTATTGAGATGATCTATCAGGAAATCAACGCCATGCTCGACGGCACGATCGAAGAGAATCTCTTCGTCGGCAACCTTCCGGGCAAGGGTGTGATGGTCGATTATAAAACGCTCGACGAAAAGACACAGCAGATTCTGGACGAGCTGGAGATCAACGTCGGTCCGCGCTCGCTGGCAAGACCCCTAAACAGCGGGCAGCTGCAGATGCTCGCCATCATGCGTGCCGTCATCCGCAACCCCCGCGTGCTGGTGCTTGACGAGCCGACCTCCGCGCTGACGGACAAAGAGGTGGACAAGCTCTTTTCTATCATCCGCCGCCTGCGCGAGCAGGGCGTCGCCTGCGTCTACATCAGCCACAAGCTCGACGAGGTCTTCGAAATTGCCGACCGTGTGACGGTCATGCGCGACGGACACGTGATTTCCACGCGCAAAATTTCCGAGACGAACAACGACCGATTGGTCGAAGAGATGGTCGGCAGAAAGATGGACAGCATGTATCCCGGCGGACGATTCCATGCCTCCGACGAGGTCGTCATGAAGGTCACGGATCTGACCGTTCCGCATCCGTCGATTGTGGACAAGAACATTGTGGAAAATATTTCCTTCGAGCTTCACAAGGGCGAAATTCTGGGTCTGGGCGGTCTGGTCGGCGCAGGTCGAAGCGAGTGCCTCGGCGCCATCTTCGGGCAGATCACAACTGGCGTTACCAAGAACGTCGAGCTGTTCGGAAAGAGCGTTAAAATCCGCAGTCCGAAGGACGCCATCGACCATGGCATCGGCTTTGTTACCGAGGAGCGCAAGAAGTCCGGTTTCGTCTGGATCCTGAGCATCCTCAAAAATCTCACGCTCGCCTGCCTCAAGGACATTCCCGGAAAATTCCTCATTGACAAAAAAGCAGAGGAAAAGACCGCGAAGGTCATCTTTGACCGTCTGCGCGTCAAGGCGCCCAGCATGGACACACTGATCGTTGCACTTTCGGGCGGCAACCAGCAGAAGGTCGTTCTCGGCAAGTGGCTGCTGACGAACCCCAAGATCCTCTTCATGGACGAGCCGACCAAGGGCATCGACGTCGGCGCAAAGGCAGAGTTCTACACGATCATGCGTGAGCTGACCGAGCAGGGCGTGTCCATCGTCATGGCGTCGAGCGACATGCCGGAGCTGGTCAACATGTCCGACCGCGTGCTGGTTCTGAGCAGCGGCAAGATTCAGGGCGAGCTGACCGGAGACGAAATCACGCAGGAAAACGTGATGAAGCTTGCCATCAAATAATCACAGGTTTCAAGAAGGAGAAGCACCATGCGTTTTAATAATAAGGAAGACATCATCGCACTGACCCCACTGTGGAAAGGCGAACGCCTGCCTGACGGCAGACCCAAGGTCGCCGACCGCTATCTCGACGCGCTGGCGGAGATGACGCTCGAGGAGGTCTGGAAGCCGATTTTTGTCAAGGGCTATGAAAATCAGTTTATCTCCATGAAGTCGCTGCACCCGGAATTCCGGGACGATGGCACGCTCAACAAAAAGCTTGTCGGCAGAGCTCTGACCGCGGTTTACGCGCCCACACGCCCGGACTATTTTGACGTCATGATGGAGTCCGCTGCCGAAAACGGCTGGTCCGGCACACCCAACCAGTGGGTCATCGACAGCCTGCAGGAGCGCGACGTCATTGTCATTGATATGTACGATAAGGTCTTCAAGGGCACCTTCGTCGGCGGTAACCTCACGACTGCCATCAAGAACAAGACCAAGACCGGCGGCGCGGTGATCTGGGGCGGCATCCGCGACATCGAACAGATGCAGAAGGTCGGCACGCAGGTCTACTACCGCGGCATCGACCCCACGCCCATCCGCGATTTTGTCATGACCGGCTTCAACACCCCCGCGCGCCTCGGCGACGGCCGGGAAGCGGCAATCTGCCTGCCGGGCGACATCGTCTACGGCTGCAGCGGCGGTGTGCTGTTCATTCCGCCCCATCTGGTTCCCGAGGTGGTCGACGGCGCAGCAAAGACGCAGGTCAAGGACCTGTTCGGCTTCGAAATGATCACCCTCAACAAGTTTACCACCGCGCAGATCGACAAGAACACCTGGACCGAGCCGATGCTCGATCTTCTGATGGAGTTCATCAAGACTGACCCGCGCGCGGAAAAATACCGTGGGCTCGACTGGTCGCAGGAGTACGACCTTGCCCGCAACGGCGACCCGAACGACACGCAGTCGTCGCTTTGATTCGCACAACGTGCCCCGCAGCGCAAGCAGTTTGCGCTGCGGGGCAGACCGATGAATATGGGAGATACAGGCTATGTTCAATCTCAATGGAAAAAAGGCGCTGGTGACCGGCTCGTCGCAGGGCATCGGTAAAGCAATTGCCGCATGCCTCGCGGAAAACGGCTGTGAGGTCTGGGTGCAGGCATCGAAAAGCTTGGAAAAGGCGCAGGGCGTTGCCGATGAGATTACGGCAAAGGGCGGCTGCGCGCATGCGTGCGCGGCGGATCTGGCAAGGCTTGATGCCGCACAGAAGCTCTACGCGCAGACAGGCGATGTGGATATTCTGATTCTCAATGCGTCCGTGCAGATCCGAAAGCCGTGGCAGGAAATTACGCCGGAGGACTTCGATTTGCAAATCACGGTCAACCTCAAGCAGACGCTGCTGCTCATCCAGCGTTATGCGCCGCATATGCTGCAGCAGCATTGGGGACGGATTGTGACCGTCGGCAGCATCCAGCAGGCAAAGCCCCACAAGGACATGCTGGTCTATGCTGCCAGCAAGGACGCACAGTTCAATCTGGTGCGGAATCTGGCAAAGCAGATTTCAGGAGGCGGTGTGACCATCAACAATATGGCGCCCGGCACGATCGTCACCCCGCGCAACAGCGCTGTCCTCGAGGACGCGGCATACCGCGCAGCGTGCGAGCAGGCAGTGCCCTGCGGCAGACTCGGAAAGCCCGAGGACTGCGCGGCGGCAGTGCTGCTGCTCTGCTCGGACGAGGGCGGTTATATCACCGGCGAGAACATCTATTGCGACGGCGGCATGCATCTGTGATATGAAACAGGAGTACACGTTTTGGATTGGGAGCTACCGGGCGGGCGTATGCAAGCTTTCCTTTGAAGAAGACGG
>CALERM010000073.1 GCA_937907715.1 uncultured Clostridia bacterium | reverse complement strand
GCCGCGGGCGTTTTCGTGCCGCGGACAAACCGGCTCTTGCGCTGCATGGAACGGCATATTATAATAGGATGGAAATTGGCCGGAACCCGGCAGAAACAAAGAGGTTTATCATGCATTACGATTTTACGACCATTTATGACCGGCACAACCTGGACGCCCTGGCGGTAGACGGCGTCGGCACCAGCCCCGGCTTCTCTCCGGACGCGCCGAAGGATGGCTTTTCATTCCTCCCGATGTGGGTCGCAGACATGAACTTTGCAACCGTCCCTACCATTGCGCAGGCAATCGCCAAACGAATCGCGCATCCGCTGTTCGGCTATTTCCGCCCGTCGAAAGCGTATTTTGACGCCATCATCCATTGGCAGCGGACGCAAAACGGCGTCGAAGGCTTGCTGCCGGAGCATATCGGCTACGAAAACGGCGTGTTGGGCGGCGTTGTGTCGGCGCTGAACGTCTTCTGCTCGCGCGGAGACAAGGTCCTTGTCCACAGTCCGACCTACGTCGGCTTTACCGGAAGTCTGGAAAACAACGGCTACCACATCATCCACAGCGCGCTCCAAAAGGACGAAGCGGGCGTCTGGCGCATGGACTACGCCGATATGGAAGAAAAAATCGTGCAGCACAAAATCCACGCCACCATCGTCTGCTCGCCGCACAATCCCTGCGGCAGAGTCTGGGAGCGCTGGGAACTGGAACGCGCCATAGAGCTGTTCCGCAAGCACGACGTAATGGTGGTCAGCGACGAGATCTGGTCGGACCTTACCCTGCCGGACTATCAGCACATCCCGACGCAGTCTGTAAGTCCCGATGCGAAAAACCGCACCATCGCGCTCTATGCCCCATCCAAAACCTTTAACCTTGCGGGTCTGGTCGGCAGCTATCACATTGTGTATAACAAAATGCTCCGCGAGCGGCTGGAAAAGGAATCGTCGCTTTCGCATTATGACGAAATGAATGTGCTTTCCATGCATGCGCTCACCGGCGCATATACCGCCGAAGGGCGGCAGTGGCTTCAGGAGCTGCGCGAGGTCATCGCCGCCAATGTCGATTACGTCTGCAACTTTTTTGCGCGCGAGCTTTCCGGCGTCACCTGCGCAAAGCCGCAGGGCACGTATATGCTCTTTGTCGACTGCACCGGCTACGCGCAGACTCACGGCGTTTCGATTGCAGACATTCTCAAGCGCGGCTGGGATGTCGGCGTCGGCTGGCAGGACGGTC
>CALERM010000072.1 GCA_937907715.1 uncultured Clostridia bacterium | reverse complement strand
AAACTCCCGATGTGACCGGCAGCGAGGAATTTTCGCGCTGAGAAAGACATTTTTTCGCAGGAATACTGACGTATTTCAAGGAAAACTGGTGCGGTGCAGCGTGAAAAGACCCGCCGTCCGGGTGCGTTGGGAGTTGGAAGAATACACCCTAGATGGCAGATGGCAGAATTTCCTCTTGATTTTGCGGACGCTTGCAGCTAAAATAGAGGCAAGAATAAATCATGCGGAGGACGCACCTATGAGCGACGAATACGGAAGCGATTTTATCTCCATCACCGACGAAGACGGCAAGGAGTACGAGCTGGAGGTTCTGGCAGAGCTGGAATACGAAGGAAGCAAATATCTGGCGCTTGTTCCTGCCGAAGACGACGGCGAGGAGGATCTGGAGGTCAGCATTCTAAAAGCGGTAGACGAAAACGGCGAAGAGATTCTCGTCACCGTCGACGACGAGGATGAGCTGGAAGCAGTCTACAGTGCGCTGATGGATCTCATGTACGAGGACGAGGAAGAGGAAGACTCCGAGACCTGAGCGTCTGCCAAAACCTGATATTCTGTCACGACTTCCCTGCGGGGTGCGTGACGGCTCCACTTAAACCCACATTATATTCAGGGGATGCCGGAATCTTCCGGTGTCGATTGCAGGCCTCCCGCCCACGGCTCTGACCGGTGGTGGACGTTGGAAGCAGAGAAGCATCGGAGAGGCAACCCACCTGCCCTTTCGTGCAGGTTATAATTGGAGTCGCACGGCTTTCGCGGGGATTTCCATATGGTCAAAAACGGGGTAAGGCTGCAAGCCTTACCCCGTTTGTCATCTGTGTATCCGCGCAAGAATTCCGTCGTAAATTTCCCGTGTCTTTTCCGCGTCCTCCATTCCGATGACGAGGGTTTTACCATCTGCCGTCAATACGGCAAACTCCGTCGCCTTTGTGTAGGCATACAGCGTGTAATACCCGAACTCGTCGTTGCGGAACGTGCCCAGCGAGAATTTCGCTGAGCCGAAGCCGTTTGTCCGCACGCCGGTATCCAGATCTTCGCGATATTCGACCGTATCGATTTCGGAATACGCAAGCCGCAGGTCCGCCCACCAGGTCGCGTGAATCGTCAGGGCTGTGTCGCCGCAGCTTACCTCCAGTCTGCCGGTAAACAGCAGCAGCGCGGTGCCGAGCAGAATCACGCAGACAATGACCGCGGTGATTCTGGCGGTGATTTTTTCCGCCCGGCTCCTGGGCGCAGGCGTATAGGCAATGCCTTCTTTCCGGTGCTGCCGATAGATAGAATAAGAATATGCAATCGGTGCAAGGCCCAGCGCCGCCGTCACGCAGATCATCACCCAGATCATCGCCCCCAGCGGAAGAAGCGCGCCCAGCAGCAGAAGCAATCCTCCGACGACCCACACCTTCCCGGCAAACCGGTGCGTCCGGTTCCAGTTTTCTTCATTGCCCAGCGTCCAGCAGACCTTGATGCCCAGCGTGCTGTTCTGCCGCAGCTTGGGAAGATAATTGCCGATCCAGACAAACAGCACACCCAGCAGAACCGGTACAATCGCCGTGATCTGCAGTGCTTCGCCCAGCGCAGCCCGATACATCATGCCGCTTGTAAGCAGCGAACAGACCGGCAGAATCCAGAAAATCATCCCCAGCGCTTTAGGACTCTGCCGCGCCTGCTTTCCATCGCGCAGGGTAACCCACAGACAGATCAGATGTACAAGCAAATACGCCAGCGGCAGACCGAAAACAGCCAGCGCTTTTGCCGCAGTCCGGTCCGCATTCCCGTCCGCGCCCCAATGGGTGATCAGCGTGCCGGGCAGCCTGTTCCACACGATCAGTCCAAACAGAACCGGCAGCAGAATCACCGCCGACGACAAAAACAGCTTTCTTTTATTTTCCCGCAGCATTGTTTCCATCTCCTTTCAAATCCGCAAGCCAGAGCATCGTCTCCTCCAGAACGGAGGTGTTGATCTCATAATAAATAAACTTTCCTTCCCGGGTGTCGCGGACCAGGTCCGCTTCCCTCAGCACCGACAGGTGCCGGGAAATCGCCGGCGCAGATACGGAAAAATGCGCGGTAATCTCCCCTGCCGGCATGCGCCCTTTTTTCAGCAGATTCAATATCTCCCGGCGAATCGGGTCGGCAAGCGCTTTTAAGGTCTGCTGCAAGCCCATGGCGCATTCTCCTTTAACATTTAACTGAATTGTTAATTATAGAATACACGAAACATCTGCGCCTGTCAACCGGACCGCCCGAAAAAACTGCCGGTCCCGCCCCATTTGCGAGGCTGCTTTTCCGGTTTCCGGTGCAATTTCCGGGGAAAAGCCGGAAAAATTACGAATTTTTGAATTTCCGAAAGAAACGCTTGCAAGTACGTGGCTTTTTCTGTATAATACGTTGAGTATCGCCTGTCGGGGCGTGTCATGCCCCCGGGCGGAACGTAAGAATACTTGAGAGGAATGATCCTGAATGAGCGCATCGCGCGAAAAGAACAAGCGCAAGGAACTGAACGCTTCTGCCGAAGCCCCCGCCACGCCCGCCAAAAAGGGTATGAGCAAGGGTCTGAAATGGACCATCGGCATCATCTGCCTTGTATTGGTAATTGCCATTGTCGCCTTTTTCTCCATGCTGACCAGCGGCTATTTTGCCGGTCACACGACCGCCGCAACCGTGGGCAGTCACAAGCTCACGCCTGCCATGGTGAACTATTTCTATAAGGAAGCCTATAACTCCATGAGCAGCCAGTACGGCGACATGATGAGTTATATGATCGACTCCGACACGCCGCTCGACGAGCAGTATTATGACGAAGAAAACGGCATCACCTGGGCAGACACTCTCATTGAGCAGGGTCTGAACAGCGCGGCGCGCACCTTCGCCATCTACGACGAGGCGATTGCAAACGGCGAGACGCTTTCCGACGATGATCAGTCCAGCATCGACGACACCGTCGCGAACCTTGGCATCTACGCCACCTACTACGGCTATTCCAACGTGAACGGCTACATTACCGCCATGTACGGCACAGGCTGCAACGAGAAGAACTTCCGCGAGTTCCTTGCCATCGAGACCATCGCCAACAACTACTCGCAGAAGGTTTACGACACGCCCGTCTACACCGAAGACGAGCTTGCAGCAGACTATGCTGCCGACCCCAATGCCTATGACACCGTCGACTACCGCGTGTTTGCTGTGACCGACGCGCTGTTTGACGAGGAAGACGAGGAAAAGCTGGCGGAGCTGAAGAAGACCGCTGCCGACGAGCTGCTTGCCGCCGCCGAGGAAGGCGATGAGGCGTTCATTCAGGCTGCCTACGACCATGCCTCCGAGGACGACAAGGAAAGCTACGAAGACGACAGCTACACCCTGCGCACCGACGTCGGTTACTCCGACTCGGAGCTTTCCACCTGGCTGTTTGACACCGCCCGCAAGACCGGCGACGCCACCTGCGTTGAGTCCAGCGGTACGTATTATGTTGCGATTTTTGAAAGCCGCGACACGCACGACTATGCGCTTCCGAACGTCCGCCACATCCTGATCTCCGTCTCGGATACCACCGACGAAGAGGCGATGGCGACCGCAAAGGAAACCGCCGAGAAGCTGCTTGCCGAGTATGAGGCTGGCGAGCACACCGAGGACGCTTTCGCTGCCATCGGCGACGCCGCCTATGCAGACGGCACTGCCGCAGAGTCTGCCCGCTATGAGGACATCACGCCGGGTCAGATGGTAGAACCGTTTGAGAACTGGTGCTTCGAAGACGGTCGCCAGGTCGGCGACACCGGCATCGTGGAAAGCACCTACGGCTACCACGTCATGTACTTCTCCGGCTTTGGCACGAACTACCGCATGAAGCTGGTCGAGGACGAGCAGCGCAGCAACGCCTACTCCGACTGGCTCACCTCCGTCACCGAGAACGCAAGCTATGAGACGGTCTCCTTTGGCATGCGCTTTGTGACCAAGTAAGCTTTGAATGACGATTCATGGGGCTGCCGCAAGGCAGCCCTTTTTGACAGGAGGACCTATGGCAGAGACACAATTTGACCGGGAGCGGATGCTGCTGGGAGACGCGGGCTTGCAGCGGCTCGCCGCCAGTCATGTCGCCGTGTTTGGTGTCGGCGGCGTGGGAAGCTTCACAGCGGAGGCGCTGGCGCGCGCGGGTGTGGGCGCCATCACGCTCATTGACCACGACACCGTCTCCCTCACCAATCTCAACCGCCAGCTCGTCGCGCTGCACTCGACCCTCGGCAGGCGCAAAACCGACGTCATGGCATCGCGCATTCTGGATATCAATCCCGCCTGCCGCGTTACAAATCTTCCCGTCTTCTATGAGCCGGAGCGCCGCGAGGACTTTTTCTCACTCGGCTTCGACTACATTGCCGACTGCATCGACTCCACGCGCAGCAAGCTCGATCTGATTGAAACCGCCATCCGCCGCGGCGTGCCGATCATCAGCTCCATGGGAACCGGCAACCGGCTGGACCCGTCGAAGTTCCGCATCACCGATCTGAGCAAAACCTCCGGCTGTCCGCTGGCAAAGGTCATGCGCCGGGAGCTGCGGCTGCGCGGCATCCACCACCACACCGTGCTGGCAAGCGACGAGCTTCCCTTACCCCCCCGCAGGCTTCCCGGTCAGGAGGACGAGAAGCGCACACCGCCCGGCTCCGTCTCCTGGACGCCTCCGTGCGCGGGCATGATGATCGCAGGCTATATCATCCGGCAGCTTCTTGCGCAGGCTCAGACTGCCCCAGACGAATAAAAAACGCCTCTCCGGCAAAGCTAGGAAAACCAATTGCTTTGTCTGGGGAGGATTTTTATGCAGGAAGCAAGCTTTGCCCTGTGGAAGGTGCTTCTGACCGGAGGTCTGGCAGGCTTTGTCAACGGTTTTTTCGGCGCGGGCGGCGGGATGCTCGTCGTGCCGCTGCTGATTGTTCTGGTGGGGCTTGCCGATAAGCAGGCGTTTTCCTCCGCCATCAGCATCATTCTGCCGCTGACCATCGTCTCGCTCGTCATTTACGCAAAAAACGGCGCGCTGGATATCAAAGCCGCGCTTCCATATCTGCTCGGCGGCGCAGGCGGCGGCGTGCTGGCGGGGCTCTGGTTCCGGAAGGTCTCGGCGCGGGTTTTACACATTGCGCTGGGGCTCTTGATTCTCTTTGGCGGCGCGAGGCTGCTGCTATGGTAGATTTTTTTGCTGCCGTGCTGGCAGGGCTTGTCTGCGGCGTGCTGTCCGGGTTCGGCATCGGAGGCGGCTCGCTTCTGATGGTCTGGCTGACGGCGGTTCTTTCCATGGACCAGCGCACCGCGCAGGGCATCAATCTTCTGTATTTTCTGCCCGCCGCCGGATGCTCGCTCATCTTTCACGTCAAAAACAAACAGATCGTCTGGAAGGCGGTCGTCCCCGCCGCAATTGCCGGGTGTCTGACCGCTATCCCCGGGGCGCTGCTCGCCGGAAGCATGGACACGGCGCTGCTGCGAAAGCTCTTTGGCGGCTTTCTGGTCCTCGTCGGCATCAGTGAGGTCTTCTTCAAGGGCAAAAAATCCGGCAGCTCCACTTGAGCCGCCGGATTTTCCGTATTCAGACAAGGAGCATAATTGCCGCAATGACAAGCATCACAATGCCTGTGCCGCGGCTCCACGCAAGCGCCGCCTCAGACGGCTCTGCGTTCTTGACCTTCCAGCCGACGTCGAGATGCCACGTCAGCTGCGGGCAGGCGGTGTTGATACCGCCGGCGAACAGCAGAAACAGAATGATTCCCCAGCTCTTTGTGGACTTTTCTTCGTGCTTCGCGGCTGGCGACCGCTTCAGCACGCGGTCCAGCGTCATGCCGTCCGGGTATTTTCCGGAATCAAAATCAGGGCTTGTCGAGCCGCTGGAAATATTCCCGTTTTCCGTCCATGTGTACGTCTCGCCGTCCGGATAGGTAAACGTCACACTGTAGCCG
>CALERM010000071.1 GCA_937907715.1 uncultured Clostridia bacterium | reverse complement strand
TCTACGAACTGGGAGGTGTGAACTATGACGTCAAAAATCTCGTGCTTTGATGGCGTGATCTTCCGGCGCAGCCTGCGAAAGACGCTGCCGCTCTGGGCCTGCTATCTTCTGGTGTGGCTGTTTATTTTGCCGGGCACGCTCCTGAATTTCGATTATAACCCGGAATATTACCGCTCCGTCTCCGGCACGATCTGCGAAATGATTCTGAACACCAGCACCGTAGCCGTCGTGCTGTCGGCGTTTATTGGGCTTCTCGCCGCGTGGGGGCTTTTCTCATGGCTGTTTAAGACCGGCTCCGCGTACTTCTATGCCAGCCTTCCCGTGCGGCGCGAGACGCTGTTTGTGACAAACTGCTCGATTGGGTTCGTGATGGTTACCGGCGTACACGCGATCACCGCGCTTGTAACCTTCCTCATCACTGCGATGCACGGCTATGCGCAGCCCGCCGCCTGTTTGAGCTTTTTTGGCATCAGCACGCTGAGCTTCGTCTGCTTCTACGGCTTTGCGGTTCTGCTGTCGATCATCATCGCGCAGCCTGCCGCCATGCCCGCGGTCTATGTGCTTCTCAACTTCACTGCCGCACTCTTATATGTTGCCGTGAAGGATCTGCTCGTCGACTTCGTCTACGGCATGACCGACTGGTGGACCGTTTGGAGCGCCACGCCCCTTGCCTACCGGCTGAGTCCGGTCTACTACGTACTCTCGCGCGGTCTTTCCACGCAGTACGCCCGCCTGCCGGATGGCACCATCGACTATTATTCCAACTATACCTTTGGCGACTGGGGCTATCTCGCCGCCATAGCTGCTGCCGGACTGGTCTTTGCCGCGCTGGCGCTCGTCCTCTTCCGCCGCCGCGAGATGGAGCGCTCCGGAGATGTGATTGCCTTCAAATCTCTCCGCCCGGTGTTTCTCTACTGCTTCACCATCGGCTGCTCGATCGTCTTTACGTACGTTTTCTCCTCGATGCAGACGACCGCAGTCTATGGCGCGCGCGCCTTCCGCAAGACGTTGGTGTTTCTGGTGCTGGGCGCTGCAATCGGCTATTTTCTGGCGCAGATGCTGCTCAAAAAGACCATCGCCGTCTTCCGAGGTGTGAAGACATGGGTTGGGCTTGGCGCGGTTTGTCTGGTGCTGGTCCTCGGCTGCACGGCAGCAAGGCTCGATCTTTTCGGTGCCTATTCCCGCGTGCCGGATGTTGAGGACATCTCCTATATCGACCTCGCCTATTGTGGTCATACCTCCGATCCGTCCGATTTTGAGGCAATCACCCAGTTCCAGAAGCTCCTCATTGAGCGCCGCCGGGACAATGAAGTGGATAACAACGAAAGCCGCACCTCTGCCTATTTCTCCTACCATCTCAAAGACGGCACCATCCGGAACTACGGCTACCAGATGTCTGCCGAACCTGCGCAGCTGGAAAATCCGGACAGTCTGGTCAATCACTTTGACGCCGTCGTAAACTCCGAGTCCATGATTCTCTCGCGCAGCGCCATTCCCGATGCGTTTGCGCAGGACGAGCGTCAGTTCGCCCTGTGCACCATCGGAGACGACTACGCTGCCGCCACCGGCGAAACGTCGCTGCCGCGCTATCTGACCGGCAAAGAGGCGTATGATTTCTACACGAACTGCATTCTGCCGGACCTGCTGGACACCGACCTCGGCATCAGCCATGTCGCCTCACAGACGAAGCAGGACGATCTGAATACCATTATCATCTCCGTCTCATTTACAATCAAGCCCACGCAGGACGCTATCGACCGTATCAACGCGGCGCAGCCGGACACAGAAGATTATTCCGCCTCCAGCTACTCCACGTACTATACCTACCAGATTACCAAAAACGCCCGCCGCTCGGCAGCGTTTCTGGAAAGCCTCGGCTACTCATTCGACGGTCCGCTCGGCTGACCGCCTGCATAGAAAGCCCTCCCTGTTTTCAAAACAGGGAGGGCTTTTGCGTGAACCGTGCTCTTATGCCGTCTGCTTTTCCAGCTTCCGGTTGCGGAAATAAAGGCAGATATCGATTGTCACCATGGTGATATTCAGGATGTAGAAATAGAATGCAAGGTTGTGGTTGTGCGTCATGAGCTTGGACGAAATGCCGCAGATGTAGCCAAACAGGATGAAGAAGCTGAACAGGACGCTCTTGCCCTTCGTCGAGCGGCTGCGGTAAGACCGGATAATGGAAAGGGGCCACGAAATGCCGAAGCTGATGATCATCATTGCCTCTAAAAGTTCTGCAAGCTGCATAGGTTCGTTCCTCTTCAATCTCTCTTTCTTGTATAATCCGGCAGCAGCTCGATTGCTGATGTGAAGTCCACCGCCTCGATGCCGCGGTTCAGGACCTCGTCGCGAAGCGTGCGCATGATTTCCGCGCCCGAGTAGTCCTTCGCCGCGTGCATGCGCTTTCGCGACGTGCCGCCGCCGTGGGTCGTGATCATTGTGCCGTCCGGCGCCTTGTCAAACTCCACGCCGAGATCGGACAGCCACTGGATTGCCTCCGGCGCTTCGGTGACGAGCTTGTAAAGCAGGTCCTTCTGCGCGGCAAAATGTCCGCCGCCGTAGGCGTCCAGATAATGCTGCGCCGGAGAGTCGTTCGGCTTGTCCGCCGCCTGAATGCCGCCTTCTGTCATACCGCGCCGCAGCACTGCCACTCAGGCAGCTCTTCGAGCGTGAATCCGAGCGCTTTTGCCGCCAAATGGGCGCACCTGTCCAGCCGCACGCCCTTCGTCTTGAGCGTGCAGCCGGGGAAGTATGAAAATGTCATATGTCGCCTCCGATTAAACCATGTTCTCCGGGCGGAATACCTCATCGAATTTTTCTTCCGTCAAAAAACCAAGCGCCACGCACGCTTCCTTGAGCGAGATATTTTCCTTGTAAGCCTTCTTCGCCGTCCTTGCAGCGTTTTCGTAGCCGATGAACGGGTTGAGCGCAGTAACGAGCATCAGCGAGTTATGCAGGTTGTGCGCCATCTTTTCGCGGTTTGCCGTGATGCCGCAGACGCAGCGGTCATTGAACGATACAATAGACTCGGCAAGCAGCCGCGCCGACTGCAGGAAGTTGTAGATGCAGACCGGCATGAAGACGTTCAGCTCGAAATTGCCCTGGCTTGCCGCCATGGAAACGGCGACGTCGTTGCCCATCACCTGCACGGCGACCATCGTCACCGCCTCGCACTGCGTGGGGTTGACCTTGCCCGGCATGATAGACGAACCCGGCTCATTTTCGGGGATGAAGATCTCACCCAGACCGTCTCTCGGGCCGGAGGCGAGCCAGCGCACGTCGTTTGCAATCTTCATCATATCACATGCCAGCGCTTTTAACGCGCCGTGCGCGAAGACCAACTCGTCCTTGGACGTCAGCGCATGGAATTTATTTTCCGCCGTGCGGAATTCGCGTCCGGTGATGTTGGAGATTTCCCGCGCGACGGCTGTATCAAAGCCCTTGGGCGCGTTGAGCCCCGTGCCGACCGCCGTGCCGCCGTGTGCCAGCTCGCGCAGCGGATCCAGCGCCAGCAGCAGCATCTGCCGGTCCTTTTCCAGACTGCTTCTCCAGCCGGAAATTTCCTGCGAAAATTTGATCGGCGTCGCGTCCTGCAGATGCGTTCTGCCGGATTTGACAATGCCATCATTTTCTGCCTCAAGCCTGCGAAGCGTCGCGGTCAGCTTGTCAATCGCCGGCAGCACCTGCTCTTCGAGCGCTTCCACCGCCGCAATGTGCATCGCAGTCGGGAACGTGTCGTTCGACGACTGGGACATGTTGATATCGTCGTTCGGATGCAGCAGCTTTTTACCTGCAAGCTCATTGCCGCGGTTGGCAATGACCTCGTTGGCGTTCATGTTCGACTGCGTGCCCGAGCCGGTCTGCCAGACGACGAGCGGGAAATGCGCGAAGAGCTTCCCTTCCAGAACCTCGGTCGCCGCCTTTTCAATCGCCGCGAGCTTTTCGTCCGTCATTTTTTCGGGCTTGAGCGTATGGTTTGCCCGCGCCGCAGCAAGCTTCAGAACGCCGAAGGCTCTGGTAATCTCGCGCGGCATGGTCTCCAGACCGACCCCGATGGGAAAGTTTTCGTGGCTGCGCTCGGTCTGTGCGCCCCAGTATTTGTCCGCCGGAACGCGGACCTCGCCCATCGAATCATGCTCCATGCGGTAGTCCATCGAAAAACCTCCTCAGTATGTGATCTGGTGGATAACTTCCTTGAGCTTGTTCGCGCTGTTTTGCAGACGGGCAGTCTCCTCGTCGGTGAGCTTGTTGAGAATCTTGCCGCGCACGCCGGTGTTGTCGACCAGTGCCAGCGTTGACAGGCACACATCGTCTACGCCATACTCGCCGTGCATCAGCGTCGAAACGGTCAGCGCCGTGCCCGCCGTACTCATAACGCACTTGCACAGGTGGCAGACCGACATCGCAACTGCGTAGAATGTCGCGCCCTTCGCCTTGATCACCTGCCCGCCGGAGGTCTTAACAAACTGCTCCATCGCCTCATACTCCTCCGCACCCTTCCAGGTGATGCGGTCGCAGTCGGGAGAGAGCCGCTTGTACTCGTCGATGTGGTTGTTTGCGATATGCACCAGCGACCAGGGCACGAACGACGAATCGCCATGCTCGCCGTAGACATGCGCATGCACATTCTTCGGGCTGATGAAAAAGCGCTTTGCCAGCGCCGACTGCAGCCGGCTGGTGTCGAGAATCGTACCGGAGCCGATGATCTGATGCTCCGGAAGACCGGAAATCTTATGGAACACGTAGGTCAGCACGTCCACCGGGTTGGAGACAAGAATATAAATTGCCTTCGGCGCGACGCGCACAATCTGCGGGGTAATGTCCTTGAGGATGTTGACGTTCACCTGCGCCAGCTCGAGTCTGGTCTGACCCGGCTTTCTCGGAAGACCGGAGGTAATAATCACAATGTCCGAGTTCGCTGCCGCCTGATAATCGCCCGAGCGGACGATGGCGGGAGAACAGAACGGCGCCCCCTGATAGATGTCCAGCGCTTCGCCGAACGCCTTCTGCTTGTTGATGTCGACCAGCACGATTTCAGAAGCGATGCCCTGAATCATCAGGTCGTTCGCAATGGTTGCACCAACGCTGCCTGCACCAATCACAGTAATCTTGCTCATAATTGAACCCATCCTTTTCTAATCGTTCTGTTCATACCGATATATTTTTATCGGTTCTTTCATGCTGATTATAACGAAAACTGACATAGAAAGGAAATGTATTTTTTCATCCCACTATGTCAGTTTCGATATATCTATATTCTGCTTAAAACATATATTTCTAACGATCTGTGCGTTGAAGATTGCTACTTCTGGTAGCGCTGCTGCACAAACTCGACAAACCCGCGTTCAATCTGCGTCATGTCGTATTGCAGCTGGTAAACCAGCGCGTCATGGTAGACGGTCTGGTTGATGTTGCTCGGCTTCTGCACAAGGCTCCATCTGCTCAAGCACCGGTCGGGAATCGGCGCGCACCACATGTAGGCGCCCGGCACCGTCTCCAAAAGCCGCAGCTGCGCCAGCCGGTCGACCGTATAGATCTTCCGGCGCAGCCCCTCGTCTACCTTGGGTCCCTTGCGGAATGTATCGCCGTGGACAATCTCGGGAAGTCCTGCCAGATCCTGTCCGGTAATGAGCTGCTTTTCCGCCAGCGCATGCGTCTTGGGCAGCAGAAGCTGATAGCGGTAGCGGCTGAGAATCTGGAAGCCGAAGCCGCGCGAGACGCTCTGCTCTTCAAAATAGTCGCGGTATTCGCTGCGGAACCGGATGATGCCAACCTCGACCTCGCCGTTTTCCAGCATCTCAATCGCCTGCCGCGCGTGACATTCGCGCACCACAGAGTCCAGATTCTGGTCGACCGGCAGCGTATTGAGATAGTCCGCCGTCAGATCGAGAATAAACGCCGCGCGCGGAATGCAGATGCGCAGCCGGTTTTCCACCGGGTGGCGCGGTCCGAGCGCGTCGATGCGCTCGAGTTCCCGGATGATGCTCTTGGCGTGCTGCAGAAAAATTGCGCCGCGCTCAGTGGAACGCACGCCCTTGCTGGTTCTCTCAAAAATCTTGAAACCGAGATTTGCCTCCATCTCGTGCAGAATGCGGCTGAGGTTCGGCTGACCGATGAACAGGTTTTCCGCCGCCTGGGAAACGGAGCGGGTACGTTCAATTTCAATCAGATATTGCAAATGCTGCGTATTCATAATATATCCCCCATCATATGAACTCATGCCGAAAATAATATAACAGATATTTTCAATTTTTGCAATCGTTCGCGAGCAACTTATGAAAAAAAACGCATTTCTTATATGGATTTTAACATATCTTTTCGTTAAGTTCGTGTTAAGATCATCTACAGCAGCAGCATCAGCATTTTCTGAAATACAATTCCGACATCAACCATTTCTCCGCTCCCGTTTTCTTCGTTATTCTGCGTCAGGCGCAGGAACCATTATAATTGTCTGCTGCCGAAATGTAAACGTTTTCGTGCGATCCTTCTGTTTTTTACGAAAAACAGCCGCCCGGCGTGTGTCCGGGCAGCTGTTTTTCGTAATAATTCCGAGCGCTTAGTCCTCGTTGACCGCCGACAGGAAGCGGCGCAGCGCACGTCTTCCCTGCACGTCGCACTTGAAAACGCCTGCGCACTCCAAGACCTGCGCGAAAACCTGTCCAATCTCGAACTTGATGATCTCGTCCGCGTTTTCGGCGTTAAATTCCGGATGGCGCGCCAT
>CALERM010000070.1 GCA_937907715.1 uncultured Clostridia bacterium | reverse complement strand
AGTCCCTCATCATCTATGATGACACCAAGGACTGGATCGACACCTCCATCGAGGCGCGCGGCATCAAGCTGAAGATCACGAAGATCGACATTCCCGTTTCCTTCTCCTCCGCCTTCGAAGGCGAAATCATCCGTAAGGGCGATATGCAGGTCGAAATCGACGGCTCCCGGAAGGACTGCTTCGAGCTGGTTACCACCAAGGAAGCTTCCGAGGTCGAGGATCACAAGATCATCGTCGAGGGTCCTGAAATTGACGAGATCCCGGTCGGCTCCAAGATTTCCATGAGCTACACCGTCGAGGTTGCCGGCAAGAACATGCAGCCCGACTTCGAGCCCGTCTTCGAGCGTAAGATTCACCAGTTCCTCAACTGCGTGGAAGGCGTGATGCATACCGGTCAGCGCGACATGATCCGTGTCCGTATCAGCAAGGCTGACTACGAAGCTGGCTTCAAGTTCAAGCACATCGGCGAAGTGCTGTATGCCAAGATCAAGTCCGAGTTCGACAC
The DNA here is from genome assembly GCA_937907715.1 of uncultured Clostridia bacterium. Lineage (GTDB taxonomy): Bacteria > Bacillota > Clostridia > Oscillospirales > Oscillospiraceae > CAG-170. The sequence goes on along the minus strand of CALERM010000070.1, from coordinate 2,191 downwards.
CGTTGTCGACAAGTGCCAGGTCAAGATCGTTGTCGGCGACGAGCCCAACGCGGCGCTCCGCAAGCACGCCAACGAGGTCTTCGACAAGCGCGACGAGCGCCTGAAGTCCATGACCGACGAGTCCGTGCCTGTCTTCTATTCCTGCATCATGTGCCAGGCGTTCTCCCCGAGCCACGTCTGCATCGTCACTCCCGAACGTCTGGGTCTCTGCGGCGCTGTGTCGTGGCTGGACGCGAAGGCAACCAACGAGCTTGACCCGCAGGGTCCGTGCCAGGTTGTCACCAAGGAGCGCTGCATCGACGAGCGCACCGGTCGTTACGAAGACGTTGACGAGGCTGTTGCCGAGTACTCCCACGGCGCTCTTGAGCATGTCACGCTGTACTCCCTGCTCGAGGATCCGATGACCTCCTGCGGCTGCTTCGAGTGCATCTGCGGCATCGAGCCCGTCTCCATGGGCGTTGTCATCACCTGCCGTGAATTTGCCGGCATGACTCCGCTCGGCATGACCTTCTCCGAAATGGCTTCCATGACCGGCGGCGGCGTCCAGACTCCGGGCTTCATGGGTCACGGCAAGCACTACATTGCCTCCCATAAGTTCCTGAAGGCTGAGGGCGGCGTTGGTCGTCTGGTATGGCTGCCGAAGGAACTGAAGGATCAGATCCGCGACAAGCTGAACGAGACCGCCAAGGACCTGTACGGCATCGAGAACTTTGCCGACATGGTCGCTGACGAGACCAGCTGCGCTTCGGGCGATCCCGAAGAGCTGCTGAACTTCCTGACTGAGAAGGGTCACCCCGTTCTGAGCATGGAGCCGTTCGACATGTAATATTCCAGCCTCCCCGGAAGCTTGCTTCCGGGGAGGTATTTTTCCGGTCAGCAAAGCCGCCGGATAAAATAGCTTTCAATTTCTTTTCGCGCCTTTGGCGCGAAACTCTGCGAGGCAACACCTGTGGAAATTCTTAAGAATTTCTTATGGGCGTTGACTTTTTTTACCCCATGTGCTATAAGTGTACTAGAACAAATAATACAGTTGAAAGGAGGGCTTCCTACGTTCCATCTGGACTACCGCGACCCGCTGCCGATTTATGAGCAGCTCAAGCAGGAATGCAAGCGGCTGATTTTGTCCGGCGTCATTGCACCGGGCGAAAAGCTTCCGTCTGTGCGCGAGCTTGCGGGTACCTTATCCATCAATCCGAATACCATCCAGAGAGCTTACCGGGAGCTGGAAGCAGACGGCTATCTGATCAGCGTCCCCGGCAAGGGTTCATTTGCCGCTGAGTCCAGCCCCTTACAGGCGCAGAAAAAGCAGGAGCTGCTGTCGCAGATTCGCTCGCTGGCGTGCGAGGCAATGGCGCTCGGCGCGACGCGCGAGGAGCTTCTCGCGCAGATTCCCACAAAGGAGGAAGAAGCATGATTGAAATCAAGGGTCTTACCAAACGCTTTGACGGCTTTACGGCGCTGCGGGAGCTGAATATGACGGTGCCGCAGGCGTCGGTCTACGGTCTGATCGGTCCCAACGGCGCAGGCAAATCGACCATCATCCGCCACATCGCGGGTGTCTATTCCCCCGATTCCGGCACGGTGCTGGTGGGCGGTCAGCCGGTCTTCGAAAACCCTGCCGTAAAATCGCGCATTGCCTGCATTCCGGACGATCTGAGCTGCCACGCAGGCGCAACAATTCGCGAGCTGCGGCAGTTCTACAAGGGTCTGTATCCCAATTTTTCCGATGCGCGCTTCGACGCACTGCGCGATATTTTCCAGCTCGATGTCAGGCAGCCGCTGCGCCGGTTCTCCAAGGGCATGCAGAAGCAGGCGGCGTTCTGGCTCGCCATCTCCACGCAGCCGGACTACCTGATTCTCGACGAGCCGGTCGACGGGCTGGACCCCGTCATGAGAAAGCAGGTCTGGAGCGTCATTTTAGAGGACGTCGCCGCCCGAGGAACGACGGTTCTCGTCTCGTCTCACAACCTGCGCGAGCTGGAGGACGTGTGCGACCATGTGGGCGTGCTGCACGAGGGTAGGATGCTTCTGGAGCGTTCGCTTTCCGATTTGCAGGAGAACATCGTCAAGGTCCAGCTGGTGACCGACCGTCCGATTCCGCCGGAGCTGAACCTCCTGCATAAGTCTATGACCGGCAGGATTCAGACGCTCATTGTCCGCGGCGACCGGCTGGAAATTGCAGGACTGCTCC
>CALERM010000069.1 GCA_937907715.1 uncultured Clostridia bacterium | reverse complement strand
AGCTCCGCCTCCGCCCCGGCACGGTTCACGCCCTCATGGGAGAAAACGGCGCGGGAAAATCCACACTCATGAAGTGCATGTTCGGCATCTATAAGATGGACGAAGGCGAAATCCTCTTTCACGGCGAAAAGGTTACCATCCATGATCCCATGGAAGCATTGAAAATGGGCATTGCCATGGTGCATCAGGAGCTCCAGCCGATCCCGGCGCGGACCATCGGAGAAAATATCTTCCTGGGTCGCTACCCGATCAAGAAGGTGCTGGGCCTGATCCCCACGGTCGATCATAAAAAAATGTACGAGGACACGGCAGCGCTGTTAAAGCGCGTGCGCATGGACTTTGATCCGAAGGCGCAGCTCGGCAGCTTAAGCGTGTCGCAGATGCAGTCGGTGGAAATCGCGAAGGCAGTCTCCGCGAACTGCAAGGTTCTGATTCTGGACGAGCCGACCTCCTCTCTGACGCAGAACGAGGTTGAGGCGCTGTTCCGGATTGTGGATGATCTGAAGCGCGAAGGTGTTGCGATTGTCTATATTTCGCATAAGATGGACGAAATTCTCCGCATCAGCGACGAAGTAACCATCATGCGCGACGGTCAGTATATCGGCACCTGGGAGGCAAAAGAGCTGACCACCGATATGATCATTTCCAGAATGGTTGGTCGTGAGTTGACCAACCTCTATCCCAAGCGCGAGAATGTTCCGGGCGAGGTCGTGTTCTCGGTCGAGAACTTCACGTCCATCAACCCCAAGAGCTTCCGCAACGTGTCGTTCGAGCTGCGCAAGGGCGAAATCCTCGGCGTCGGCGGTCTGGTCGGTGCGCAGCGCACAGAGCTGATGGAGGGCATTTTTGGTACGCGCTCCCACACAACCGGTAAGATCACCTTCCATGGCAAGGAACTGAAAATCAATCGCCCGAAGGACGCCATTGATCAGGGCGTCGCGATGCTGACCGAGGACCGGCGGCAGAGTGGTATCATGGGCGTGCTGTCTGTCGCTGACAATATTTCGATCGCGTCGCTGAAAAAATACGTCGACGGTATCATGCTCAACAGCAAAAAGATCGAGAAGCTGGTGCAGGACAATGTGCAGAAGATGAACATCAAGACCCCGTCGAGCAAGACGCTCATTCAGTCGCTCTCCGGCGGCAACCAGCAGAAGGTGCTGATCGGACGCTGGCTTGCCAACGACCCCGAGGTTCTGATACTCGACGAGCCGACGCGCGGCATCGACGTCGGTGCGAAATACGAAATTTACTGCATCATTGCCGAGCTTGCAAAGCAGGGAAAGTCCATCATCATGATTTCCAGTGAAATGGGCGAGCTGATCGGCATGTCGGACCGCATCATGGTCATGTGCGACGGCAAGGTCACAGGCTTCATCGACAGTCAGGACGCAACGCAGGAGTCGGTTATGAGTCTTGCCACGCAGTTCTCGTAAGATAGGAGGAAGAAAAAATGGAGAATGTCAAACTGAGCCCTGCTCAAAAGTTCTGGAAAACCTTAAAATCGAACCCGATTGTGGTTCTGCTGGTGGCCGTCGGTCTGATCGTCGGCTTCACCAGGGATAACTTCTTCTCCTGGAGCAACTTCGGCAACCTCGCAAGCAACACTGCCGTTCGTTTTCTGATTGCACTCGGCGTTTCCGGCTGCCTGATCACCAAGGGCACCGACCTGTCCGCCGGTCGTCAGGTTGGCTTCGCGGCGTGCCTCGCAGGCGTTCTGCTGCAGAGAGCCAATTACGCCGGCAGACTCTTCCCGAACATGCCCGAGATGAATATGGGCGTAGTGCTGCTGATTGTGCTGGCGATCGGCGCCGTGTTTGGACTGCTCAACGGCTTGATCATTTCCTTCCTCAATGTGCCGCCCTTCATCGCAACGCTCGGTACGCAGACCATCATCTACGGCATCTCTCTGGTCTTCACCGATGCACAGCCGATCGGCGGCTTCCAGGAATCCTATACCAATCTCATTAACGGCTACCTCGGAAACCCCAAGGGCTTCTATCTGCCGTACCTTCTGTTTGTGGCAGTGGTGTTCGGTCTGTTCTTCTGGTTCCTGTACAATAAGACCTGCCACGGCAAGTATATGTACGCCATCGGCGGCAACGAGATTGCGGCAGAGGTCTCCGGCGTCAACACCAAGAAGGCGAAGATCATCATCTACATGACTGCCGGTATTATGTACGCTATGGCGGGCTATCTGCTGGCGGCGAAGTCCGGCGGCGCGTCGGCGTCCATGGGCAACGGCTATGAGCTCGAAGCCATCGCAGGCTGCACCATCGGCGGCGTTTCCACCACCGGCGGCATCGGCACCATCGGCGGCGTTCTGGTCGGCGTTCTGGTGTTCGAATTCCTGAAGATTGTGCTGCAGTTCCTCGGTGTCAACCCGTACTACAACTACATGGTGCAGGGCATTGTCATCGTGACTGCCGTTGCACTCGATATCCGGAAGTACATCGCAAAGAAGTAATTCTGCGCGTCTGCCGGACAGGCAATCTTAACGTATTGCGGAGGCAGATGTGCGCATCTGCCTCCGTTTTTGAGAAAAGAGGTATTTCTATGAAAACAATTCTGGTATTAGGCGGCGCTGGTTACATCGGCAGCCACACGGTGTATGAGCTCATTGACAACGGCTATGACGTGGTCGTGGCGGACAACCTGGAAACGGGCTTCCGCAAGGCCGTGCATCCGAAGGCGC
>CALERM010000068.1 GCA_937907715.1 uncultured Clostridia bacterium | reverse complement strand
AGCTTCGGCGGATCTTTTCCACCAATTCTGCGGTTTGAAAAGCGAGAAATACACACAGTATTCCTTCGCTTTCCAAACCTTGCCTTGATGAAAAATCTCTCGCCGAATCTGCTTGCCGAATTGTGCGGTGTTGCCCAAGAAAGCTTTGAAAAGAGAAAGGAGCGTCCCCGGCATGGAAAAGCGCATCTGCATTCTCTACACAGGCGGTACCATCGGCATGGTACCGAGCGAAAAAGGCTATGTACCCTCGAGCGGCGCGTTTCTGGATTTGCTCCGCGCCATCCCGGATTTATACTGGGCGGATATGCCCCGGTGGGATGTGGTGGAGTTTGACCCGCTGCTCGATTCCTCGGACATTACGGTCCGCGAATGGAACCAGATCGGGCGCGCGATTGCCGCGCGCTACGACGACTACGACGGCTTTGTGGTTCTCCACGGCACGGACACGATGGCTTACTCCGCGTCGGCGATGTCGTTCATGCTGGAAAACCTGTCAAAGCCCGTGATTTTCACCGGCTCGCAGATTCCGCTCGGGCAGATCCGAAGCGATGGACGGGATAATATCATCAGCTCGCTTCTCATCGCTGCCTCCGGACAGATCCATGAGGTCTGCATCTACTTTAATGGCGTCCTGCTGCGCGGCAACCGCAGCACGAAGCGCTCGTCCGACCAGTTTGAGGCGTTCGAGTCGCCGAACGACGCGCCGCTGGCGTATGCGGGCATCCAGATCGAATACAAAAAGCGGGTCCTTCGCCCGGCAAGCAGCGAGCTGTTCCGGCTCCAGCCGTTCAAAGAACTGCCCATCGGCGTGATTAAAATTTTCCCGGGCATCCAGTTCGACTATTTTGAGTCGCTGATGACGGACAAATTAAAGGGCGTGGTGTTAGAGACCTTCGGCGCGGGCAACATTCCGGGCTCGGCGCAGAATGCGCTGCTGCCGATCATTGACCGGGCGTACAAAAACGGCACGATCATCACCGTCTGCTCGCAGTGCAGCCAGGGTGCGGTGAGCCTCGGAACCTATGCGGCAAGCTCGGCGCTCCGGCGCGTCGGCGCGGTCAACGGACGCGATATGACGACGGAGGCGGCGCTGGCAAAGAGCTACTACCTGCTGACGATTTCCGACGATATGGCGTTCGTGAAGGCGCAGATGCAGAAGAGCCTTCGCGGCGAACTGACAGAATAAGAGGCTCCCGCCGAAGCACAGCTTCGGCGGGAGCTTTTGCGCGACAGTGGTTATGGTTGCAGAGCAAGAACCAGCTCCAGAAGCCCGTAGACGATGGGCTGATGCAGAAGATAAATGAACAGCGACTGCCTGCCGCACCAGCAGAAAAAGCGCGCAAGGGGCGTTTTTCCGAATGTGCCGGGCAGCAGCGTCTTCTTTTCCCGGTAGACGGTTTTGCCGATGGCAGCGCCGATGAAAAAGTAGCCCAGCTGTGGGAAGAGAGGGAAATAGTCGCTCGACATAAAGCCCTCGTAAACCAAACCCAGCGGAAACAGCCAGCGCTGCGGAACGATGACGCCCCGGATAGCAAAGCCGGTGACGGCGATGATAATGCCAAGACCTGCAAGCGCGGCAGGCGGCAGCTTTTTGAAAATGGGATAGAGAATCATGCACACGCCGAGCAGGTGCAAAACGCCAAACTTTACCACGACGTCTGCGCCCGACATGCCGAGCCGGTACATGCCGTATGTCACGCCGGTGATCAGCATGCCGGCGGCAAAGACGATGCAGCCGCGCCGCACGCTTCTTGTGCCCAACGTCGCGCAGCAGCCGGACAGCAGCACGAAAATCGCTCCGCCGTATTCCTGGATGAACACGTACCACGCCGGGAGCGTCAGATGGAAGCCGCCGAAAAACGACAGATCAAAGAGAAAATGCACAACGATCACGCACAGGATGCACACGCCGCGCAGCGCGTCCAGCTCCCAGATGCGCGATTTGGAATTTGCCATGAAGATTCCTCCGATAGCACAGGTGCGAGCCCGAAGGCTCGCACGTAGGTAGAAGATTACTTGTTTTCAGAGGCGTCCTGCGCAGCCTGCAGCGCCTCCTGCGTCGCCTGGCGGTCTGCCTCTTCTTCCTCGAGAATGCGGTAGGCGACCTTGCCGACCAGCGTCTTCGGAAGCTCGTCGCGGAACTCAATGTCGTAGGGCATTGCGTACTTTGCGATGTGCTGGCGGCAGTAGTCAAGCAGCTCCTGCTTCGTCTCGTCGTTTGCCTCGAAGCCGGGGCGCAGGACGACGAACGCCTTGACCTTCTGGACCTTGTACGGATCCTTGACGCCGATGACGCACGAGAGCAGGACCTTTTCGTGTCCGTCGATGATATTTTCCAGCTGACCGGGGTAGACGTTGTAGCCGGAGGTGATGATCATGCGCTTCATGCGCTGCGAGAAGAAGACGAAGCCGTCCTCGTCCATCTTGCCGAGGTCGCCTGTGTGAAGCCAGATTCTGCCGTCCTCATGGCGGCGGAGCGTGTTGGCGGTCTCCTCGGGGTTATCGACGTAGCGCAGCATGACGGAAGGACCCGAGATGCAGATTTCGCCCTCGAAGTTCGCGTCCAGCTCCTCGGTCGTGCCGGGCTTGACGATCTTGTAATACGTATCGGGGAAGGGGACGCCGATGGAGCCAACGCGGTTATAGTCCTTCGGGGTCAGGCAGCTTGCCGTGACGCACTCGGTCAGACCGTAGCCCTGGCGGATCTGGACAGAAGCGTTGTGTGCCTTGAGGAAGTCGTCGACCTTCTTTTTGAGCTCAATGGACAGGCTGTCGCCGCCGCAGAACACGCCCTTGAGGCAGCTCAAGTCTGCGTTTTCCAGCTTGTCGGCGCGCAGCAGCGCCTCAAAGAGCGTGGGAACGCCGGGGATGATGTTGGGCTGCTTTTTGATTAACAGATCTGCGTACGTTGCAACGTTGAACTTCGGCACCAGAATGCAGCACGCGCCGCCGATTAACGCCGTGTGGATGCCGATGCCCAGACCGAAGCCGTGGAACACGGGCATGACCGAGAGCATCTTGAGCCCGTTGATGGGAGCAAAGCCGGACGCGGCGATGGTCTGCAAGCCCAGGGCGTTGAAGTTCATGTTGGACAGCAGGATGCCCTTCGTGGTGCCGGTGGTGCCGCCGGAGTAAAGAATCGACGCGCCTTCTTCGGGCTTCTGCGGATTTTTCGGCAGGAAGGCGTTGAGCTTTTTGCCCTTGCGCAGAAAATCCTTCCACCAGATGTAATTGCCCCGGCGCGCGGGGTGCGGATATTTTCTGCCTGCGGTCAGCGCGTAGCCGACGGCGAGGTGCGGGAACAGCTCGTCTTCGATCTTTGCCACGATCAGCTTCGTCTCGGGATTGTCCAGCTCGGGAAGGAGCGGGGCAATTTTGCTGTAGAACTGGTCGAGCGTCAGAATTGCCTTGGACTGCGAGAAGTTCAGGTAGAACTTGATTTCGCCCGCCGCAGACAGGGGGTGGATCATGTTGGAGACGGCGCCGATGCGGTTGAGCGCATAGAAGCTGTCGACCGCCTGCGGGCAGTTCGGCATGCAGATGGTGACGCGGTCGCCCTTCTGGATGCCCAGGGCGAGATACGCCTTTGCGGCGGCGTCGATCTTCTGCATAAACTCGGCATATGTCGTTTTTTTGCCCATGAACTCATAGGCGTAGTTCTTGGGATACCTGTCGGCGGCTGCCTTGACCATTTCATAGATGGTCTTCTGCGGATACTGTAAGTGGTGCGGCGTGTCGCCGTAATACTTGAGCCAGGGAGCGGAAGAGGAAATGCTCATTTGGTTTGTTCATCCTTTCGTATTGATATCACACCTGCGCGTTTTGCGCGCCCTCAATTATACAGGAATTGCCGGAAAAACGCAACCGCTTTGCGACAATTCCTGCGCTTGCATGGAACGCTTTACTTGTTGAGAAGACGCGCGATGACGGGGCGCGAAACGCCCATGGCGCCCTTCGGGCAGAACTCCTGACAGCAGAAGCAGTGGATGCACGCCTTGCGGTCGATGACGGGGAGCTTGCTTTGCATCGTGATTGCCTTTGCCGGGCAGATCTTTGCGCACTTGCCGCAGCCGATGCAAGCGTTTTTCTTGACCTTCGGACAGGGCGTCAGCGCCCGGAACATGAACTGGTCGACAATTTTGCCGATCAAGCCCGTGCCCGCCTTGTGGAAAAAGACGCTCGACTGCGCCGGCATCGTTTTGAAATCGGGGATGCAGAACGCCTCCGGCTCTCCGGCGATGTTCAGCTCCTCGGCAGTCTGCGGAATCAGACCGCGCACGCGCGCCGCCTGCAGCGTCGGCACGTCGTCTGCCGTAAGTCCGATGAGCTTCGCGGCGAGCAGGTCAAGTTTTGACGGCGACTCGGCGGCAAGCACTGCGCCGATGGCGCGCGGAGAGCCCTGTGTGGGTCCGTTTCCCTCCATGCCGACGACTGCGTCGCAGATGCAGATGCGGGGCTTAAAATACGTCGAAAGATCGATCAGCATGTTGGAAAAGTCGGAAATCTGCGGGTATTTATAGTGGTATTCCGGCTTCATCGTGCCGGGGATGACGCCAAAGTAATTCTTCACGGCGTTCGTCAGACCCATCATGCCATGTGTCTTGAGCTTGCAGAAGTCGATGATGGCGTCCGCCTGATCGAGATACGCGGTGTAGGTGAATTTTTTCGCGCAGACAGCGTCCGGGAAGGAGGCGTCCGTCTGAGAAAAGTCCTGATTCAGCTCTGCACCGACGGCTTCGCATGCATGCATGCCGCTCAAATCGTAGACATGATTCACATGCGCCGCTGTGTAAAGCCCGCCGGGGCTGTCTCCAAGCAGAACGCTTGCGCCGCGCGCGCGAAGTAGCTTCGTCAGCTCGCACAGAAGCGCCGGATGCGTGGTTGCCGCCTGCTCGGGCTTCATGGCAGAGACCAGATTGACCTTTATGACGACGCGCATGCCGTCTTTGACCCAGTCGAGCCCGCCAAACGGAGCAAGCGCCTGTGTAAGCGCCAGCCGGCATTCCTCCGCATCATAGCTTTTGCAGGAAACAATCGATACATCGACAGCCATATCCAATCCTCCGAAGTTTTCGTCAGCTGACAAGCGCGTGTACCCTTGTCAACTGACGCTTAAAAGTAGGTCTACTATACCATATGGACGCGGGAAATTCAAACCAAATCGGGCGCGAAAAGCAGATGTTTACAAAATGGTTAAGATCTGATATAATAAAGTGTCATTTTGTATGAATTTCGCAGAGGCGGTATGGAAAACGGCTTCTGAGAAAGGAGCAGCTTGCATGGATGACTTTGACGTTCAGGGCAAAGACCGGGAGCTGGACGCGCTTCTCAGCGAGGTAAAGGGACTTCTGGGAGAAGACGCGCCGGAACGGGAAGACCCGATGGAAGACACCCCGCCGCAGGAAGAAGCACCGGAAGAGCCGATGACGGCGGACGATGTGAACATCGACTTTGAAAAATTCTATGACGCCGCAGGCTTTCCAGACGATGGCATCTACACCCCGCCGACCGCCTATGAGCAGTCCAAAAGCGCCTATCAGGTGGCGCGCCGGGCGGAGTATGAGCGGGAGCGGGAGGCAGAGCGCGAGGCAAGAGACCGCCAGCGTGTGGCGCGCGACCGTGAAGAAGAACGGGTCATGAGAAAGCTGGAAAGCAGGAACCGGAAGACGGCGGAAACTGTCAAAAATCCGCCGCGCTCAGACGAAGAATACGCCCGATGGCTCTATGAGCAGGGCGTGGAGCCGGAGACCGAGGAGCATCGGGAGCTGCTGCGCCAGCGCGAGCAGGAGCAGCAGACGGTAAAAAAGCCGCCGAAGAAAAGGCGCGGCGGAGGCTTTCTGAAGGCGCTTCTGGCGCTGGCACTGGTTCTGGCGGTACTGCTGGGAAGCGTACACTTTGTTGTGGCGCGGCAGCCGCAGGCAGAAGATGGACTCGGTGCGCGCAAGGCTGGCTGCTCGACGATTCTCATTGCGGGCACCGACGAGGGCGGCTACCGGACGGACACGATGATGCTCTTTTCCGTCAACCGTGCAACGGGAAGCATGAGCCTTGTCTCCATTCCGCGCGACACGCTCATCTACTGCGAGTATTCCGTGCCGAAGATCAACTCTGCCTACGGCTGGGCGTCCGGCGGGGAGGCGGGCATGGAGCAGCTGCTGCTGCGCGTCGAGGAAATCATCGGCTTCCGGCCGGACGGCTACGTGCTGGTCGATCTTTCGGTATTTGAGCAGCTGGTCGACACCATGGGCGGCGTGACGTTCAATGTTCCTGTCGACATGCACTACTCGGACCCCAGTCAGAATCTTACCATCGACCTTTCCGCGGGCGAGCAGCACTTAAACGGCGAGCAGGCGATGCAGGTGGTGCGCTTCCGCTCGGGCTATGCGATGCAGGATCTGGGGCGCGTGGAGACGCAGCGGGCGTTTTTGTCGGCGGCGATCAGGCAGTGGACGAGCCTCAAGGGTCTTGTGCATCTGCCGGCGGCTCTGAAGCTGGTGCTGGATGCGTCGAAGACGAGTCTGACGGCAAGAGAGCTGGTCTGGCTGTGCGAGAGCGCGCTTCTGTGCAGCCGGGGCGAGATACAGACCCGGACGCTGCCGGGGCAGTCGAGCTATATTGCAGGCGGGTCCTATTACGTGCTGGACGCCGCGGGCGTCTGCGAGACGATCAATGCCTGCTGCAATCCCTATGAGCAGGCGATTGCTGTTTCCAATCTATATATCCGGGTGGGGTAAACCATGAAAAACGTATTATATCACGGCAGACCGGAGGAGGCATCCGACCGGCTGGAAAAGGAAATCGCGTGCTACGAGCTGCTCGATTCGCTTGGCATCGCATATGACAGGGTCGACCACGACTTTGCAGATACGATTGAAGCGTGTGAGGCGGTGGAGCAGGTGCTGGGAGAGAAAATCTGCAAGAACCTGTTCCTCTGCAACCGGCAGAAGACAAGCTTCTATCTTCTGATGATGCCGGGCGAGAAGGTCTTCAAGACGAAGGATCTTTCCAAACAGCTCGGCGTGGCGCGGCTGTCGTTTGCCTCGCCGGAGGATATGCTGCGGCTTCTCAACATCACGCCCGGCTCTGTGAGCGTGCTGGGACTGATGAACGACCGGGAAAACGAGGTGCAGCTGGTCATTGACAAGCCCGTTCTGGAAGACGCGCGCTTCGGCTGCCATCCGTGCATCAATTCCTCGACGCTGGCAATTGCAACGCAGGATCTGATGCAGAAAATTCTTCCTGCGGTCCATCATGAGGCGATTTGCGTCGACCTGCCGGAGCAAGCGGCAGAGGGGTAAAACGAATATGTGAAAAAGCATCCGGGTACTGCGCGTATCCGGATGCTTTTCTATACAAAATCAGGCTTCGCTTTGCAGCACGGCAAGCGGGTCGACGCTTTCTCCGTCAATCATAACGCCGAGGTGCAGGTGCGGACCGGTCGACCAGCCGGTCGAGCCGACGGTGCCGATGATCTGCCCCTGCCGGACGGTCTCGCCGGTTGAGACCAGATAGTTCGTCATGTGCGCATAGAACGTCTGCACGCCGTCTGCGTGGTCGAGAGTCACCATGTAGCCGTAAGCCTCGTTGTAGCTGCTCTCGACCACCGTGCCGTCTGCCACAGCAAGAATATTTTCGCCCGCTGCGGCTTCCAGGTCGACGCCGCTGTGCTGCTTATACGTGCCGCTCACGGGATGGATGCGCCAGCCGTAGGGATCTGTGACTGCTGCGTCCGCGTCCTCCAGCGGGAAGATATAGGCGGGCGCTGCTTCCGGC
>CALERM010000067.1 GCA_937907715.1 uncultured Clostridia bacterium | reverse complement strand
GGAGCGGGTGACGGGAATCGAACCCGCGTCCCCAGCTTGGAAGGCTGGTGCCCTGACCGTTGTGCTACACCCGCAGGCGCACTGACATAATCAGCCTAAAAATAGTAACACATGAACCTCGATCTGTCAAGTGCTTTGCCGATTTTTGTGCGCTTCTTTTTCTTTCTGCCGTACGCTCAGCGGGCACTGCTCGGCGCTTGCCCAAATTCGCGGCGATAGGCTCTGGAAAATGAGGAATAATCGCCGAAGCCGCACTGGCAAGCCGCCTCCATGACAGGCACGCCGGCGGAAATCTTCTCGCGCGCAAGCATCAGGCGCTTGCCGACAAGATAGGCGTGAATCGTATAACCGGTCTGCGCGCGAAAACGGCGCATCATGTGATACTTGCTGATATAAAACCGCGCCGCCAGATCGTCGATGGATATCTTCTCGGTCAGGTGGCTTGCCAGATATTGCAGGATGGCGGCAATTTTTTCGTCGATGGCGCTTGCGCTGGCAAACGGCAGCGCCTGCTCCTGCATGCCGCGCGTGAGCGCAATGAGAAGCTGATACAAAAGCGCCTGCTCGAGCAGCTGCTGCCCGAAGCCCGGGCTTGCCTGCGCCCGCTCCAGCACGCGCAGCGGCTCGAGCAGCGAGGCATTGCGCGCGCCGGTACGCACGACGAAGCGAAACTCTTCCGCTGCCTGCAAAAAGCAGGTCTCCAGAGGCGTCTCGTCCGTACTGCTGCGGCGCAGAAACTCCGGGGAAAGATACAGCAGCATCCGCTCATACGCCGCGCCCGGTTCGACCTCGGGACGGTGGACGCAGCCCTGCGGCACAAGAATCAGATCCCCCGGCTCGAGTGCGTAGCTTCTGCCCTCGATGCCGTAGCGGATGGCATCGCCGCCCAGATACACGCAAAGCTTATGAAACGTGTGGTAGTGCCAGTCGACCGTCTCCTGCATGGCGGATTTCAGATGAAACAGATGATAATCCTCATGCAGATAGCCGCGTTTTTCATACCCCGGCTGCTCCATTTTTCTCGCCTCCCCGCGTGTTTTGCGCTATTTTACCATACTTCCGCCGTCCTGGCAACCGGTCTCGCCTGTCAGCGCAAGCTCAATGCGCGTAATGCACGCATCCGAGGTTGCCGCCGCCATCTCATGCAGCACCGTCTCATAGGCATAGCCTGTAAAAGATAGCCCCCGCTCGGATGCAAACCGGAGCAGCGCCGGATAGCGTTCGGATACGCGGTTGACATTTCCCCGGTAATATGCGCGCAGATATCTGCCGCCCGGCTTTTTGTGTTCGCCTCGTTTTCCGCCGGATGCCGGAAGGCGCAGAAAAATATACCGGTAATCCTGAAAATCCTCTTTGCAAAGGCTCTCGACCGGCAGCATCGCGCCGTAGCCTGCGCTGTAGAGGTTTCCGAGTCTCTGGCTGTGAAGCGCGGAAACGAGCGTCCGGATGTCCTGCTCCCAGCCAGCTTCGCGCGTGGTCGGCAGCAGCATCAGCTGCTCCGGCGGACATGTGACAATCTCCATTGCAGCCGTGTCCAGCTCCAGCAGCGCCCTGGTTTCGTTTGCCTGCGCCTGCATGGTCCGGCGAAGCTCCCGCAGCCGCGCAAGCTTCCGGTCTGCCGCGTCCAGCTGCTCGTCCCAGAGCGCCGCCAGCGATTGCGCAGACCGGTCGTCCAGAAAGCTGCGGATGCGCGCAACCGGTACATCCAGTTCGCGCAGCAGCAAAATTGCCTCCAGCGTCGCACTCTGGAAATACGTATAGTACCGGTAGCCGTTTTCCTTTACAACCGCCGGACGGAACAGCCCGATTTCGTCATACCACATCAGTGTCTTCTTGTTGATGCCATGCAGCGCGGCGAACTGCCCGATGGTAAAAAGCCGCCCCTTTTCCGCCGTCATAAAATCCCCCTTGACTGTACAGTAACTGTATGGTTTATACTATCCTACAGCAAACGGAAGCATTTGAAAAGAGGTATTTTTGTGAAACAGTTTCTTCGCTCTCTGCACCTGAATTGTGCAGACACGCTCGTCTCAATCTTTGGAAGCGCCTTTCTCGCCTTCGGACTATATAACGTACACGCCCTCTCGAGCGTGACGGAGGGCGGCGTTCTGGGTCTGACGCTGCTGTTGGACCACTGGTTCTCGCTCTCCCCTGCCGTCTCCGGCGCCATCTTAAACGTTTTGTGCTATGCGCTGGGCTGGAAGCTGCTCGGGCGCCGTTTTCTCGCGTATTCCTTTCTTTCCACACTCGGCTTTTCCTTGAGCTACAAGCTCTACGAGCAGTTCCCGCCGCTGTTTCCGGAGATTGCAAATCACCCGCTGCTTGCCGCGCTGGTCGGTGCGGTGTTTGTCGGCGTGGGCGCGGGCGTGTGCGTCCGTGCGGGCGGCGCGCCGGGCGGAGATGACGCGCTGGCGATGAGCGTGTCGCATATAACCGGCTGGGGCGTGGAACGGGTGTATCTGCTGTCGGACCTTGTCGTGCTGCTGCTGTCGTTGACCTACATCCCCGCGCGGCGCATCGGCTTTTCGCTGCTGACCGTGATTCTCTCCGGGCAGATCATTGGTCTGATTCAGAAAATCCCCCGCAAAAAAGCGGCAGATAAGCCCGTGCAGACCGCTTGACATTTGCCGCCCGAGCCGCTATAATGCCCCTTGTTCGTCGGAGGGCGGATTGTTCAGGGGCTCATCTGAAAGCCGGAAATATGACCGGCGGCGAAGGATTTTTGTGCTGGGCAAGCTATTTTTCTGCGGGAATACTCGCTGTATTTCAAAGGAAAATAGCGCGGCGCAGCGCGAAAAGGTCCGCCGTCCGGCGTGTTGCCGGCTTTCAGATAAGTCCCAAAGAAACAATCACCGGATAAGACGCAGGCTGAAACGCCTGTCTCTTGTCCGGCGTTTTTTTATGGAGGTTGAAAGCATGGATCTTCTGACCGGAAACATCCGAAAGCTGTACTTCAGATTTCTGTCTGCCGCCTTCGGCAGCGCGCTCATTTCCAGCATCTACGGCATGGTCGATATGGCAATGGTCGGGCAGTATCAGGGTCCCGACGGCGCGGCTGCGCTGGCAGTGGTTGCGCCGGTGTGGAACATCATCTACTCGCTGGGGCTTCTGACCGGCATCGGCGGGAGCGTTCTGTTCAGCGCCCGCCGCGGAGGCGGTCATGCGCAGGACGAGGACGATCAGTATTTTACCGCCGCTGTCGTCGGTTCCGGCATCCTCGCCGTGCTGTCATGGGCCTGGATTCTACTTTTTGAGCGGGAGGTTCTGCTGTTTTTCGGCGCGGATGAGACGCTTCTGCCGCTGGCGAAGGCGTATCTTGCGCCGGTCCGCTGCGTGTTCCCGGTGTTCCTGCTCAGCCAGCTTGTCTCAAGCTTCCTGCGAAACGACGCAAGACCGGGGCTTGCCACGGCGGCAGTGCTGACCGGCGGTATTTTCAATGTGTTCGGCGACTGGTTCTGCGTGTTCGTGCTGGACCTCGGTGTGTTCGGCGCGGGGCTTGCCACGGCAACCGGCGCAGTGATTTCGCTCGCGGTCATGTGTTCGCACTTTTTCTCCAGAAAATGTACGCTGCGGCTGGTTCCCGTGCAGAAGCTTTTCAAAAAGCTTGGAGAAATCGCCGTCACCGGCTTTTCCAGCTTCTTTGTTGACGTCGCCATGGGCATTCTCACGGTGCTTTTTAACCGCCAGATCATGAAATATCTCGGCGCGGACGCGCTCGCGGTCTACGCGACTGTCATCAACATCTCGACCTTTGTCCAATGCTGCGCCTACAGCGTCGGGCAGGCAGCGCAGCCGATTCTGTCGACCAACTACGGCGCAAACGATGCCTCGCGCATCCGTCAGGCGCTGCATCTCGCACTCGGCACGTCGATGGTTTTTGCCGCCTTCTGGACTGGACTGAGCGAACTGTTCCCCCGGCTTTATATTCACATCTTTATGCGCCCGAGCGCCGATATTCTTGCCATTGCGCCCGCTATCATCCGGCGCTACAGCGTCTCGTTCGTGCTGCTGCCGGTCAACATTTTTTCCGCCTACTATTTCCAGTCCATTCTCCGCCCGAAGGATTCCTTCGTCGTCTCGATTGCGCGGGGGCTTCTGGTCAGCGGGCTTCTCATCTTCGCGCTTCCCGCGCTTTTTGCGCCCGAGGCAATCTGGTGGGCGATGCCGATGACAGAGCTTGTGACGAGCGTTTATGTTGTCTACGCCATGCGGAAAAGCTTGACAGGGCTTTGTGCAAATTAGCCACTTGTGTTCTGCATGTTTTGTGCTAAACTATGGCTGCAACAAAACATATCCTAGGGTGTATCTGAAAACTCCCGATGTGACCGGCAGCGAGGATTTTTTGCGCTGAGCGAGACATTTTTTCGCAGGAATACTGACGTATTTCAAGAAAAAATGACGCGGCGCAGCGTGAAAAGGCCCGCTGTCCGGGTGCGTTGGGGGTTTTCAGATACACCCTAGGCAGGAGGGCACAAGATGGCTGTCAATACAGACCCGCAGCTTCAGAATCAGATCATGTATTCTATTTATGTCCGGAACCACACGCCCGAGGGAACCTTCCGCGCAGTGATTCCGGATCTCGACCGCATCCGCGCATTGGGAACCGATATCATCTGGTTTCTGCCGATTCATCCCATCGGCGTCGAGGGTAAGAAGGGAACGCTCGGCTGCCCATACGCCAACCGGGATTACCGAAGCGTCAACCCCGCCTACGGCACGATGGACGATTTCAGGGACCTGGTCCGCGAAATCCACGCCCGGGGCATGAAATGCATGATCGACGTCGTGTATAATCACACATCCCCGGACTCCACGCTTTATCAGGAGCACCCGGACTTTTTCTACCGGAATGCCGACGGCAAGCCCGGCAACAAAATGGGCGACTGGTCGGATGTCATTGACCTCGACTACCGGAACAAAGCGCTCTGGGACTACCAGATCGAGAGCCTGAAATTCTGGGCAGGGATTGTCGACGGTTTCCGCTGCGATGTCGCGTCGTTTGTGCCGCTGGAGTTCTGGCGCGCGGCGCGCGAGGCGGTCCGTGCGGTCAATCCCGATACCATCTGGCTTGCCGAGACGGTCCACCAGAGCTTCGGCTGCCTGGCGCGGTACCGGGGCATCCGGTCCGAGCTGGACTACGATATGTATGCGGCGTTCGATCTGGAGTATGAATACGACATCCGCGAGGCGTTCGACAAGTATCTGCAAGGCAAAATCGTCCTCAGCCACTATCTCGACATGCTGAACTTCCAGGAGGCAATCTATCCTGCGAACTACAATAAGCTCCGTTTCCTGGAAAACCACGACCAGCCGCGCATCTGCTCGTATGTCAAAGACGAAGCTGCCTTGCAGAACTACACGGCAATGCTCTATTTTCTCAAGGGCACGACGCTTCTTTACGCCGGGCAGGAATTTGAAAACGATCATTTGCCGAGTCTCTTTGAAAAAGAGCCAATCGACCGCGAAACCGGTCGGGATTTAACGCCGCTTCTGAAAAAGCTGGCGGGAATCAAGCGCCTTCTTGGCACGCAGGATTATTTCCGCGCCGAGGCGGATGACGCGCACGACATCGCCGTCATGCAGCGTGCAGGCGCCTCCGGGCGCTTCGTTGGCGTATTCAGTCTGAAAGCAAAAAGCGCCGGAGTCTTCGTTCCCGCACAGGACGGCACGTATGAGAACCTTCTGGACGGCAGCGCCGTCACGGTCAAAGACGGCTGCATCCGCTGCGATGGCGCGCCTCTGATCTTCCGCGCGCCGGAACATGAGGGCTAGAGTTTTTGCACAAAATCCATCAAATTATCTTGTATATTTTCCCGAAAATCTTAACAAAATACCCATTGTCACACTGTTTTTCCTGTGCTAAAATATCGCTGTCCGAACGAGTGGTGGAGTCTGTCATAGAGCCTGATCAAGCGCTCTATTCGTTTGGAAGCCGGAAAAGTTCCGGCTGGTGTATGCGCATCCGGGACAGAGCCAGTATGGTTCTGTCCCTTTTCTTCAGGCAGGCTCCGCGCGGGATATCCGTACTTGCTTGATTTTCTGTCTGAAAGGGAAGCAAAGGATATGCCTGTTATTTTCCTCATTCTCGATACACTCAAACGCCTGCCGCGCCTGTGCGCGGCCTGATTTGGAAGGAACAGATTTATGAGAAAAACAAAAATTGTCGCAACCATCGGTCCTGCCAGCAGCGACCCGGCTGTTTTCGCCGCCATGTGCAAGGCGGGCGTCAACGTTGCCCGCCTCAATTTTTCCCACGGCACGCACGAAGAGCAGCTGAAAAAAATCCGGATGATCAAAAAGGTCCGCGAGGATCTGGATCTGCCCGTCGCCATCATGCTCGACACCAAAGGACCCGAGTACCGGACCGGTACATTCAAAAACGGCAAGGTCCATATCAACGACGGAGATCTTTTCACCTTTACTACCCGCGACGTGGAGGGAAGCTCCACGATTGTTTCCGTGAGCTATAAAAGCCTTGCAAAGGAGCTGCGCGCGGGCGATACGATTCTCGTCAACAACGGACTGGTGAGCTTCCGCGTGCTGAGCGTGGAGGGTACGGAAATCCGCTGTCAGGCGATCATCGGCGGCGACCTGTCGGACCACAAGAGCATGAGCTTTCCCAACAAAGTTCTCAAACAGCCCTACTTAAGCGAACAGGACAGGAAGGATCTGCTTCTGGGCATTGAAAACGGCGTGGACTTCATTGCCGCATCGTTTGTCTCCTGCCAGCAGGACATTCTGGACCTCAAGGCGTTTCTCAGCGCCCATGGCGGCAGTACCATCGATATCATCGCAAAAATCGAAAACCGTGCGGGTGTGGATAACATCGAGTCGATCTGCGACGTCTGCGAGGGCATCATGGTCGCGCGCGGCGACCTCGGTGTCGAGGTTCCGTTCACGGAGCTGCCCGCCATCCAGAAGCAGCTGATTACCACCTGCCGCCTGCGCGGCACGCGCGTTATCACCGCAACGGAGATGCTCGAGTCCATGATTCACAATCCCCGCCCCACACGCGCGGAAATCTCCGACGTCGCCAACGCCGTCTACGACGGCACCAGCGCCGTCATGCTCTCCGGCGAGACGGCGGCAGGTAAATATCCCGTGCAGGCAGTCGAAACCATGGCGGCAATCGCCGCCGAAACCGAGCAGCACATCCACTACGAAACCCGCTTCCGCAACACAAAGTTCCAGATCCGCAACCTCCTCGACGCTATTTCCCACGCCACCTGCGGCATGGCAATCGACATCGGTGCGAAGGCGATTGTGGTAAGCTCGCTGTCCGGCAGAACCGTGCGCATGGTCTCGCGCTTCCGCGTGCCGACCGATATTGTCGGCATGGCGACAAGCAAGGCGGTCTGGTATAAGCTCTCGCTTTCCTGGGGGGTGCAGCCGGTTCTGTGCGAGCATTTCGAGTCGACCGACGTGCTGTTCTACCACGCGAGAAAGGCGGCAAAGCACGCGCTGCATTTACAGCCGGGCGACAACATCGTCCTCACCGGCGGCACCGTCAACGGCACCTCCGGCAACACCAACCTTATCCGCGTGGATACCATTCTCTGATATATGACAAAACCGCGCGCTGCAAAGGCAGGACCGCATAAGAAAACAATGAAAAACGTCCGTCGGAAACTTCCGGCGGACGTTTTCGCGCAGCGCCGCAGACAGATGATTTTTCGTTCCTGACAAGCAGTTTTTCCGCAGAGCTACTTTGTGTAACGCAAGGAAAAGCTGCGAAGCCAGGGGGCGAAAAGGCGCTGTCTGCGGGCGTTGGTTTCTTATGCGGGGCTGCCTATAGCAGCGCGCGGTTTGCTTTATCCGGGATTACGCCTTCATCAGCTCGTTCGCAGTTCGCTTCATCGTCTCAATGACGGCGTCCGCTTCTTCGCGCGTCTTACCGACGGCGGAGAGATAGACCTTGATCTTCGGCTCCGTGCCGGACGGGCGAACGATGAGCTTTGCCTTGCCCTCCAGCCGGTATTCCAGCACCTGTGCCTTCGGAAGCCCGGTGTCGTCGTTCTCATAGTCGACCGATGACAGAACCTTCCGTCCGGCAAGCTCTGCGGGCTTTTCTGCGCGCAGCCGCTCCATGAGATTTTTCATTGTCTGCATGCCGGACACGCCTTCAAACGTGAAGCTGCAAAGATCGTTGCGGTAGTAGCCATACGTTTCATACAGGCTGTCGATGGCGTCGCCGAGATTCATGCCCTTCTGCGCGTAATATGCCGCCGCCTCCATAATCAGAAGCGAGGCGTTTACCGCGTCCTTGTCGCGCACATGCGTGCCGGAAAGATAGCCGTAGCTCTCTTCGAAGCCGAAGATGTACCGGTCTTCCTCGCCTGCCGCTTCGAGCATGCCGATCTGCTCGCCGATGAACTTGAAGCCCGTAAGAACTCTTCGAAGCTCCACGCCGTAATGCTCTGCCACAACGTCTACCATGTCGGTCGAGACAATCGTTGTGACCGCGACCGGCTTCTGCGGCATTTTGCCGTTTGCAAGTCGGCTTCTGCAGATATAATCCAGCAGAATCACGCCCATCTCGTTGCCGGAAATGAGCCGGTAGCCGCCCTTATGGTCCGGCACGGCAGTGCCGCAGCGGTCGCAGTCCGGGTCGGTGCCGAGGAGCAGATCCGGCTTGACCTTCTCGCACAGCTCGAGTCCTTTTTGCATCGCCTGCCGGATTTCGGGGTTCGGATACGGGCAGGTCGGGAAACTGCCGTCCGGCTTTTCCTGCTCGGGAACGACGGTCATGTTCTTCACGCCGAGCTTTTTTGCCAGCATCCGGATGCACTCAAGCCCCGCGCCGTTGAGCGGCGTATAGACGAGCTTGAGGTCTTCGATGCCCTCTCCGCCGCCCACGCGCTGCGCGTAAACTGCGTCGACAAACGCTTCCAGGCAGCTGTCGGGAATCTCGATGATTTTGCCCGCGCGCTTTGCCTCGTCGAAGTCCATGTATTTCGGTCCCGTAAAATAGTCGAGCGTTTCAATGATCGCCAGCACCGCGTCCGCCGTCTCCGGTCCGATCTGGCAGCCGTCTGCGCCGTAGACCTTGTAGCCGTTATACTGCGCGGGGTTGTGGCTTGCCGTCACGTTGATGCCCGCGCCGCAGCCATAGTAGCGCACGGCAAAGCTCAGCGCCGGCGTCGGCTCCAGTCTCGGATAGAGATAGACCGTCATGCCGTTCGCCGCGAGAACCTGCGCCGCCACTTTGGAAAAGAGTGTGCTGTTGATGCGGCTGTCGTAGGCGATGGCAACCTTCTGCGGAAGACTGCTTCCGGCAAGCCAGGACGCCAGACCCTGTGTGGCACGCGCCACGGTGTAGATGTTCATCCGGTTTGTGCCCGCGCCGAGCACGCCGCGCAATCCCGCCGTGCCGAAGGCGAGGTCGCAGCCGAAGCTGTCTGTGATTTTCTCCGTGTCGCCCTCCATGGCGGAAAGCTCTTTGGAAAGCGTCTCGTCCAGATCCGGCTGGCTGCGCCAGGTCTCATACCTCTGCATTGCAAGGCTCATACAAATGCCTCCTGTTTCTCATTTTTATACTGAAATTATAGGCAGGTTTCCGTGCGCCCGTCAAGACAAAATCCGGGGGATTATTTGTAGAATTTCTGTTTTTTATAAGACGCCCAGTCCCCGCGCTAAAATTGTGACGAAGTCCTGCACATTCGTCACAATCGTCGTCGCCGTCAGACTTCCCCGGTCGAGCAGCTTGTTGACCACAAACTCGTCGGCGTCCACGCTGTAAAGATACACCGGGCGCACCGTGCCATCGGGAAGCACCCGGAACGACGGGGTCATATTGCCTGCGGCAATCGTATGGAGCATGGTAGCAAGGCAGATGATCGTTGTGCAGTTTTTGACCAGCCTTCGCATTTCGCCCTGCCCCCGGTACGCATCGCCGATGACCTCGGGAAGCGGTCCGTCGTCGCGAATCGAGCCGGTGCGTACAAACGGAACGCTATGCTTCACCACACTGTACATAATGCCGTTGTCGATTCTGTGGTCCTCGATGAACTGCGGGATTGAGCCGCTTTCACGCACCTTGTTGATCACATCCAGATGGTTGTAATGCCCGTTCGGGTGGGACCTCTGCGTGTAGATATCCTGCCCGAGCGCGGTGTGAAGCAGCGCCCCCTCCAGATCGTGCGTTGCCAGCGCGTTTCCGGCAAGAAGCCCATGCGCGTAGCCGTTTTCAATGAGGCACTGCATGGCGCGCCTCGCGTCGGAGTCGAACGCAAACGCAGGTCCCATGACCCAGAGGATGTTTCCATGCTCTCTTTCATAGCGCAGAAGCTCCATCAGGTGATCATAGTCTCTGGCATAAGATGTTTCGCGGCTTCTTCCCTGGCGGAAAAACGAACTGATCGTCGTGCTGTTTCTCCGGATTTTCAAAGCCCTTCGTGTGCAGATAAATTCCGTCTGTACCATTTTCGGTTCTGCCCAGAATCACCCGGTTGCCCTTCCTGAGATTCCGGTTTTCCGTCACGTCGAGCCGTCCTTGGGCACGCAAGCCCAGCTTGCATCCGGCGCATTTCTGAGGTCCGGTGCGTCAAAATCGGGCGTGTGATAGCGCGGCAGCTCAAATGCCATGAAAGCTCCTTTCCCGTGCGGCTTCTTATTTCAGCGTTGCGTACATGACTGCCTTGATCGTGTGCATGCGGTTTTCCGCCTCGTCGAAGACGACCGACTGCGGTCCCAGGAACACGTCGTCGGAGACCTCCATCTCGGTGATGCCGAACTTGTCGGCGATTTCCCTGCCGATGGTGGTATTCGTGTCGTGGAACGACGGCAGGCAGTGCATGAAAATCGCGTCCGGCTTTGCCAGCGCCATCTTTTCTGCATTCACCTGATAGGCTTTCAGCAGCCGGATGCGCTCTTCCCAGACAAAGTCCGGCTCGCCCATGGAAACCCAGATGTCCGTGTAGAGAATATCCGCGCCCGATGCGCCTTCGGTAATATCCTCCGTGAGCGTCACAGAGCCGCCGCTTTCCGCGGCGTACTGCTTTGCCAGCTCCACCAGCTCCTGCGCCGGAAACAGCTCCTTCGGCGCGCAGGCGGTGAAGTGCAGCCCCATCTTCGCGCAGGCAATCATGAGAGAGTTGCCCATGTTGTTGCGCGCGTCGCCGAAATAGGTGAATTTGAGTCCCTTGAGCGCGCCCTTCTTCTCCTCGATCGTAAGAAGGTCGGCAAGCATCTGCGTCGGGTGGAACTCGTCGGTCAGACCGTTCCAGACCGGAACGCCCGCGTTCACAGCAAGCTCTTCGACAATTTTCTGGCTGAAGCCGCGGTACTCAATGCCGTCGTACATTCTGCCGAGAACCTTCGCCGTGTCGGCGATGGATTCCTTCTTTCCCATCTGGCTGCTGCCGGGGTCCAGATACGTCACGCCCATGCCCAAATCGCGCCCGGCAACCTCGAACGCGCAGCGCGTGCGGGTCGAGGTTTTTTCAAACAGCAGGACAATGTTCCTGCCTTCCAGATAGCGGTGCGGCGTTCCGGCGCGCTTGAGGTCCTTGAAATTGTGAGACAGATCGAGCAGATACCGGATTTCTGCCGGCGTATAGTCGATGAGCTTCAAAAAATGTCTTCCTCTGATGTTGACAGGCATAGAATCTATCTCCTTTATAAATGAAATTGCAAAAATTACAGGCTTTCGCGTCCGCAGTATCTGTTCGTTCTTTCCGGTCAGCTCATACACACTGAGCATGCCGAGAATGCCGGGGAGAATGGTAAATTGATCCGTATCCCCCTGCGTGAAGACCGCGTCCGGATGCAAGGCTTCCAAAGACCGCCTCATACGTCACGCCTGCCATCGTCTTGCGCGCCGGCTTCCCGACGTCCTGCACAGACAGCAGACCTTTTCTCGCTGCCGGTCGCATCGCCGGTTGGAATCATACGTCCCATGTTATTTTTTCCAGTGTACCAGATTTTTCTTTCCATTGCAATCAGCGGAAATCATAGAATTGCGGCAAAAACAGCATTCCCATTTGGCGCGTTTTTCTGCATTGCCGCCCGAAGTGCTACTTTTCCGCGTTCTGTCATATACTCCAAATAGCAGCTGCACATACACAGCTTTGGAGGTGCCCTACATGACAGAGGATCTGGAGAAGCGAGCAAGGGAGCTTGCTGTGTACCTCATCGAGCGCCGCACAACCATCCGCGACGCAGCCAAACACTTTTCCGTCTCCAAATCGACGGTTCATACGGAAGTGATAAATTAGAACGGTTGATATGGGCGATACAGTAAGCGCCTATAAGGCTAAGCAGGCGGCATAGATCAGCACCGGGGACGGGCTGGCCTATGCCGCCTGCTTGCGTTTTGGAGGGATGGGGTGCAGCCGCGATTTTGCGGGTCGCACCGGCCCCCCGACAAAACAGGGGTTTCCAAAGGGGATGCCCCTTTGGCACACGACTTTGTTTGCAAAGTGTAGTGTGTTGTACCTGCTGTCACGGCTGGCGGGTAAAATGAGGGTTTCGCCGGATGGAAACACTCGCTTTGCCCGGCAGGAAAACGGGCAGGTTTTTGCGGATGGGGATGAGCAAAAACCTGAGCCGGTTTCGGGAGTGGCAACAGGGATATGACGCACCTTAGCTCTTGATAAAGTGATACTTATGTTGTCGCAGAGCAAAGGCTTGCTCTCCTCCTTCAAGGATTTCACAGATATGCTCCTGTATGCCTTTGCTATTTAATATGCCTGTGATGACATCCCCGTTTTCTTCAACAACAGGATTATTGTCCTCAATCGAACCGCCCCGATATTCAAAGCGGTATTGCTTATTCGGGGCATTTTTCCCTTGTTGATTTGCAACTATCACTAACTCAGCATCACCACCAAGTACAATATTGGCATTATGTGTGACGGTAATGATTTGCCTATCAACCTTCTTCTCTTTAATAAATCGTATTAACTCATCGAAAATTGATCTATTATCAAGGTCGTCCTCGGGCTGGTCAATAAGAATTGGGCACCTGCTTTCAGCAAGGCTAATGAGAAGCCTAAGTAAAACCAAAGCTTTCTTGCCTGGCGACATATCTTGTATATCGTCATTGTCCATTCGCACAACATAATCTATATTATACCAATCCGACAAAATTTCACGGAGAGCAGATTCTACAGTACAACCACCTTTTAATTGTAGAGTATCTTTTGAATTGGTAAGGATCGCCTCAATAAGCGCTTCAATATGTTCCGTAGATAGTACATCTTCTGTTATTTCGCGGAGATTGAATGCATGAAATCTTCCAATTGATCTATTATCTAATAGGTCTGAAATTTTCCGCATAAGTTGATCAATACGCAACACTTTTCTTACCGAGAATTCCAATTCGTCTGTAGAAGAGACAAAGCCACTATTAATGCTGTCTACATAAGCAAGATATATTCGGCTGAAAACAGAAAACGATTGGCTTAACTCATTTAAGCTTTGCTTATACTGTGCCTGCACTGTACTTAGCTGAGTTTGGTATTCAGAAAGTTTTGCCAACCGTTCTCGTTCCTTTACAATAGAAGCAGAAAGTTTGCTTATCTGTTCATTGCCGTCCATTTTCGGTTTTAATATAGCAATTCTTTCTTCATACTTGCTGATAGCCAACTCAATATCGCCGCACTTCTTACGAGCTACTTGTAAAATTTCCTCTCGCTTGGCAACCCAAGCCTCATCGGCGATTTTTTTCACTTCGTCAATGGCGTTATCAAACAACTCGTTAAAAACCGCAAATGCACTATTAGGAGAGAACTTTATATCTACAACGGATTGAATATCTTGTATCTGTTCAATTTCTTTGGTCGCTACGGAGAATGACTCCCTTAGGGTTCTTGCGCTTTCTATAGAACTTTGATATTCGGCTATTTCAGTTTCCGTAACATTATATTCTTTACTAAGCTGTTCTAATTGATCATTTAGCTTTGTAAGTTCAACTTCGATTGCTTCCTTGTCGCCGATTTCCTTGCATCGCTCATAAAGTTCTTCCCGATTCTTTACAATCTGCAAGAAGTCTACAATCAACTTCGCAATTTGCTGCTTCTGTTCGGAAATCTTTTTGAGCATTAGGCGGTATGCTTCGTTGCACTTTTGATCTTGTAGAACAATGTCTTGGATAATGGTATCAATCTCCGTTGTTTCTTGTTCTTCATCACTCAGACGGTTCAAATAAGTCTGCGGAATATAAACGATTTTCCTTTCTTTGGTTTTATCATCGCTACAAATCCCGTCACGCCAATAAACCTTCAATTCCGGAATCCGTTTAACATTGGTTGCTGCGGTTTCCAACTTTTTCTCTACTTGCTTCCCATCTATTGCCGTTGCCATATTATGGAGAAGCAAAGATTTTCCGGTTGATTTTCCGCCTATAATACAAGTAAGCTTATCACTAAAATATATGGGTTCGGGCGAGAAATCTGCATTTCCCGCTATCTCAACTCGGTCAATCACATAATATTCTGGCTTTTCATCTGGAACACTGCTGCTAATACGCACACGCTCTTTTGGTTCATAAAGAACTTGCTTTAAACCCTCAAAAGTTGGATCTGCTTTAATCCAGCAGAAACGATTATCTGCTGGAGAAAATACTTTTTCGTTGGTATGGGCATCGCAACCATGAATGCAGGGCATTAACGAGCCACATTTTTCTTTAACAACATCTATGGAGTCAGGCCCCGCCCCAAGGAAGTATGCTATATCTTTTGGATTGGAAGAAAACACCATGTCAGAAAGTTGGTAAATTGCTCTCCGGGTAGCTTCTAATTGGGAAATATCCCCCAAAAAATAATCACTATGGGTACGAAGCCCAGATGCACCATCTGAACTACTATTTGACACTACGATAATAGTTTTTTCCTTCAATTGAGGATTGTACTTAAAAACATCAGACAAAGTTTCTAAGGAAATGACATATTGGGATAAACCTATTTTAAGGGCTTCTTCGTCACTTAAAGATTGATCCCTCTGGAAATCATGGCCTAACCGAATTAGTTCGCTTTTTGTAGCACTATACTTATTGTGATTATATTCAAATTTTAAATTAGCAAAAAAACGGCCTTCTAATTCCCCAGCAATGCTTGGATCAAATAAGCAATGTATATTTATGGGGGAATCTGATGCAATTGGTGTCATCCTTAACTCCACATTAGGGAAAACAAGTTTAACACTATCAGGGAGCCGTTTATCTGCACATACTTTAAGATAGTTGTCTATGGAAAGATAATCTGTAATTGCTATAGCGCAAATTGAGTGTAAAGGGTCACTCCCATCACCTATGTAGTTAGCGATGGTAGCATAGAAATTATCCCATTTTTCATCAACTGTTTTCCCTGTATATTGATCCGCTTTTTTTGTAAATGGGGTATGTAAATGCAGTTCCCATCTTCGCCATTCAGAACCTCTATTCATCTTGCCCTCCGAAACACTTCTAACAGAACATCAATCCCCTGAATTGAACTCCACAAGTTTTTCCCAATCAATGCTGCCATCTTCAAAGCAGAATTCTTGGGTAAACTCGCGGACGAGCCGATTAGCCGCTTTCTGATAGGAGGCATCGAATTCCTCCACATACTTTTCCGGCAGCTTGTCCATAAAGCGGATCAGCTTTATGTAGAATTCTTCATCGCCGGTCAGCTCTGTCCAGAAATCTTTACCCGCCAATTCCATGTAAAACTTGGGAAGGCCACGGGTAGAGGTTTTCTTCTTCCCATAGCCGTAGCCGACAATCGGGACGAAGCGTTTCTTCGCCTGCTGCGCCAGCTTGCTTGCCGCCATGAAGTTCTGTTCCTGCTTTTTGCGGCTATCCGCATTGAAAACGCTTGTGCCGGATTTTACAGCGATGGCATAGATGGTATTATCCCGTTCCACCATAATATCCACGCCTTCCGCCAACGCTTTCTGTCCCTGTGCGGCTGCGGTGGCAATCGGCTCAAAGAACACATTCCCGAAAATCGTTTCCTCGGACGAGGAAACAAAAGCCGCGAGGATTGCATCGATAATCTGTGCTGCACCGTTCATGGCTTTTGCCCGGAACAGGTACGGGTTCTTGCGCTTCATGACCTTTTTGATGTTGAGCTTGTCAATGTTGCCGATTAAGTTCGTGTAAAAACTATCCAGCGCAGTTGCAATCGCTTTTACGATGGCTTCTTCGTTGTAGCTATTATTTATGGGCATAGCAGCTTCCTCCTATTTCTATGGCTTGTTTCAGCTTTTGATGGATGTCCGTCCCTCTAAACCGTTTTGTACGGATTTCAGCAGATTGATCCGCAACAGAAAGTACCGCTTTCCCCAGCGCCAACGCCAGCCCCACCGGGACGGCGTTGCCGATCTGGCGGTATTTCGCTGCGCTTGTCCCCATGAACTTCCAATCATCGGGGAACTGCTGGATACGGGCATATTCCCGGATGCTCAAGGGGCGGTCTTGTGTCGGGTGGCACATCATAGTTGCTTTTTGTACCGGGGAAGTAACCAATGTCGGGGACGGCTGGCTATAAGACAGCCGCCGGTAAAAGCCGACTTTCCCGCCGCCGGAACCATAAGCGCCGCCCATTGCCTCTTTCCGCACATCTTCCGGGAGGTCGCGCCAATTCCCACCCTCTGGGACAAGGCGGAGGTATGCAAGCCGGTCTTTACTGAATGCGGCACATTCCCCACAGTCATATTCCAAATCGCGGATTGTATCGTTTAGGGTGCGCCAACGGTATTGCGGGTCTTGGTGCATCTGGAAATGGGTCGGGAAAGGCAGGAAAATGTCCTCGTTATCCCGGCTCCCAATCAAGACAAACCTTTCCCGGAATTGGGGGACACCGTAATTGACTGCATCCAACAGGCCGTATACGGTTTTGTAGCCAAGCTTTCCAAACTCGGAAAGGATAACATCCAATACCGTCCCCAACTGCTGCTCCGGGTCGTTTTTATCCCGTTCTGCCAGTGGGATATGTTTTAACGGGGCAGACATGATCCCCTTAACATTTTCCATGATGAAAAAGCGGGGGCGGATATAGTCAATCATACGGATAAAGTCCATGAACAAGCTGCCCCTTGGGTCATTGATCCCCATCCGCTTGCCAGCGGTTGAAAACGGCTGGCAAGGCGGGCCGCCACAAATAAGGAAGGGTTCTCCCTGTTTAAGCCCGGTCTGTTCCAGCAAATCCGCTTCATCAATCTCGCGGATGTCCCCGCCCAGCACCTTATGCCCGTTTGCGCGCATGGTAGCGACGCAGGCGGGGTCAAAGTCCTGCCCGATTACGATATTCAATCCGGCTTTTGCAAGGCCAATATCCAGCCCCATCGCCCCGGAAAACAGGGAAATCACATCCCGGTTCGCGGCGTTATCTCTGAAACGTAATAAATCCATAATGCCCTCCTGTTAAACCTTTTCGCCATCTGGAAGGACAAAATGGCGTTCAAAAGAACACCCTACTGCTTCCGCCAGATATTCCAAGTCGGAGATGGTAAAGCTCTCCCGTTTCATTTTTGAGTTGAAGTTCTGCGGCGTAGTCCCCATGCGCCTTGCGAGTTCCGCAACGCTGATATTGGAGCGTACGCACAGCACCTTAATCTGTTCTGATATGGTCATAAGGGTACTCCTTGTAAATTATCAATTTTTAAGTTAAAGATATAAAAATATTATTTTATATCTTCAACACAGTCCCTCATGTCTTCTATCATACCATCAAACTGCATCATCTGCAACTCGAAAATCAAATCTTCGGCAGCTTCCACACATTCCTCTGTCCGCTTTTGTATCTCCTGCCCCCAAAAGTGCATGGGAACCCAATCCATCGCAATCAGCTTGAAGTCATTCTCCCGGTCACGGGCCATATTGCGCTCGATCTTTTTGATCCAATATTCCCGGTTGTGCCCCAGCTTCTGTTTCTTGATTTCCCAATTATATCCATGGAAAAACTCGCTATCGCAGAAAATAGCGATCTTATATTTTGTTATCGCTATATCCGGGGTGCCCGGTAGTTTTTTATAGTTCTTCCGGTATCGGATGCCCTTATGCCAAAGGGCTTTCCGCAATAATACCTCTATGCTGGTATCTTTCCCCTTGATATGGCTCATTGCCCGGCTCCGCTGCTCCGGGGTCATTACATCGCTCATGGTTCTTCCTCGTTTTGTGTACCGCCCGCCTGCTCCATCATCTTCTTTGCCAACTGCCGGAACTGCTTCGCCGTTTCCTCGTCCATTGGGACGAGCTGCCCAAGCTGGCCGGCAACCATACCGGCAACATCATCCATTGTCACCGGCTCCTGTTGTTGCTCCGCCAGCGTGGCTCTCATGGTTTGGAGCATCGCAGCGGTGGCGACTTCTCCCGGCTGTTCGCCGCTGTCCATATCTTTCTTAATATCCCGCAGGATTGCAAGGAACACATTTTTGATCTTTTCAAGTTCCGCTTCATGTTCCCCCAGCTTTTGGGCGTTCAAAAACTGTAAATCCTGCTTTGCTTCCGCCCGGTGTTCCGAGTGTTCTTTCATCAGGTCGGACAGGGAAGCCGTTGCCATCTCGATAAGCTGGTTGCGCGCCATAATCCCCCTCGCCGCCGTATCTTGGAAGTAAACCCGAATCAGATGGATTAACCGGGGGAAACTCTTGTGTTCCAGCAGGCGGTTAAGGATCTCCACATCAACCGTACCCGTCACAAGCCCTTTGACCGCTTCATTCGACAGGCCCAATTCAGAAATATCATAGCTTTTGGGGACGCTGACAGGGGTAAGGCCCAGGATATAATCCGTAGATGTTCTCAATTCTCTCGCCAGCTTTATCAGATAATCGCTGCTGATCGTTTTGAGGCTGCCATTTTCAATGCGGGTGATCTGGGATGCGTCGATCCCGGTATTCTGGCTCAACTCTTTTTTTGTCATCCCCAGGTTCGTCCTCAAATCGCCAATCCGGTCGCCTGGATGCCCGTCAAGCTGCTTTGCCGCCATATTTCCCCCTCCTTGCCTGTATTTCTTTCAGTTTACCATACTGTATGGCATTTAGGAATAGCGATAATTGCAGATTTACAATTTCAAAGGTCTACACGATGGCAAAAATGCAATTCCCGCAGAAAAACGGGAATTGCATTTTTTCATGATAAACTGATCTCACAACCGGTTGAATACAACAAGAAACGAGGGATCAGCATCCATTCTATTATCAAAACTTTGCCACCGCTGGAACGCAGTCCGGACAGTTCCCTTTACCGCATGACACCAGCGCAGCGGAAACGGGCAAGCGCCCTGATACGCCGGGAGTGCTGTTGCTGTGAGGGCGGCAACTGCATAGCCCTTGATGATGGGGATGCCTGCACCTGCCCGCAGACGGTTTCTTTCTCGGTTTGCTGCAAGTGGTTCCGATGGGCGGTCTTGCCGCTGGACGGGGCGTTGGAAGCAGAAATTTTCCGGGATAAGGACTTGAAACGCTGTGCGGTCTGCGGCAGCGTGTTCGTCCCCAAATCCAACCGGGCTAAATACTGCCATAGTTGTGCCGCCAGTGTTCACAGGAGGCAGAAAACAGAAAGTGAACGGAAAAGGAGGTCTTGTGTGGACAGTTAGGAGCGAAAAAAGCCTTGATTTATCAGGCTCCGCAAGCCCCAAACCGGGGCAGATGGTATAAAGGTATCGCCCACCCCGGAAAACGGGCTTCTAACCGTCCACAAAACGCACTATGACAAATACCATCTATATCCATCAGCCGGAAAAGGCGTTCAGCTTCACCCGGCTCCCGAATTTCCTCTTTGAAGCCCCCACATTCAAGCCCCTGTCCAACGAGGCAAAGGTTCTGTACGCCTTTATCATGCGCCGGACGGAGTTATCCCGCAAGAACGGGTGGGCGGACGAGTACGGGCGGATTTTCCTGTATTACCCTATCTGCGAAGTGGTTGACCTGCTCCATTGTGGGCGGCAGAAAGCGGTGAACACCCTGCGGGAACTGCAATACGCCGGACTGGTGGAGATCCAGAAGCAGGGATGTGGAAAACCCAACCGCATTTTCCCAAAATCCTATGAAGCGGTTCCAAACACCGGCTTCAAGAAATCCGGTTCTGGTACGCCGGAGGGCTGAAAACCGTACTCATGAAGTACGGAAATCACTCCTGAGAAGTACGAAAACCGGACGGTATATAGAAATACAAAGATAAAAAGATTGATTTATATTCTATCCATTCCAATCCTATCCGAGCTAATTCCTGCGGGATTTTCCCTGTGGAAAACCCCGGATGGGAAAGGAATGGGGAAAGGAGCAGAATGGCACAACACGCAATTTTGCGGTTTGAGAAGCACAAGGGCAACCCGGCAAGGCCGCTGGAAGCCCATCACGAAAGGCAGAAAGAACAATACGCCAGCAACCCCGACATTGACACAAGCCGGAGCAAATACAACTTCCATATCGTCAAGCCGGAGGGACGCTACTACCACTTCATTCAGAACCGTATCGAGCAGGCCGGATGTCGGACAAGGAAAGACAGCACACGGTTTGTCGATACGCTGGTAACTGCCAGCCCGGAGTTTTTCAAGGGGAAATCCCCAAAGGAGATACAGGCGTTTTTCCAGAGGGCGGCGGATTTCCTCATTGGCCGGGTAGGGCGGGAAAATATCGTGTCGGCGGTGGTACACATGGACGAGAAAACGCCCCACCTGCATTTGACCTTTGTTCCCCTGACAAAGGACAACCGCCTGTGCGCGAAAGAGATTATCGGCAACCGGGCAAACCTGACGAAATGGCAGGACGATTTTCACGCCTATATGGTGGAGAAATATCCCGACTTGGAGCGTGGGGAGAGCGCCAGCAAGACAGGCCGGAAGCATATCCCCACCCGGCTTTTCAAACAGGCGGTTTCCCTCTCCAAACAGGCAAGAGCTATTGAAGCCACGCTGGGCGATATTACCCCGTTCAACGCCGGAAAGAAGAAAGAAGAAGCCCTCTCCCTGCTGAAAAAGTGGTTCCCGCAGATGGAGAACTTTTCCGGGCAACTGAAAAAGTACAAGGTCACAATCAATGACCTGTTGGCGGAAAATGAGAAGCTGGAAGCAAGGGCAAAGGCCAGTGAAAAAGGCAAGATGAAAGATACGATGGAACGGGCGAAGCTGGAAAGCGAACTGCACGATATGCAAAGGCTGGTTGACCGTATCCCGCCGGAAATCCGCAGGGAATTGGAACGGGCACCACGGCCTCACCGGGAGCGTGATTTTTGACAATCCAATTAGGTACTATTTTCCGCCTTGTTTTCATAGACATGGACAAAGGGCAGACAGCAAGGGGGAGGTGGGAACGCTGCTGTGAAAGAACGCAAACTCAATTACCGGTTCCATAACCCAAACCCAACGGCAGCTACCGCCGATTACTTACTGAAAATCTTCATGGAAGCAAACCAGGAAAAGGTACAGCTTGCCATACAGGCTGCCGCAAATATGGCGGATGGTTCCGGCGAAAAGGATAACGAGGGGCGCCCTGCATAAACGGGGCGCCCCTTTCCCTATTGCAATCCCAAACAGCACATGATAAAATAGGGTTGTAACAGAACGGTTTGATTTTAACAGAGAGGTTTTGCTATGAACATCGCCGCCTACTGCCGTGTTTCCACCGACAAAGAAGATCAGCTCAACAGCCTGGAAGCGCAGAAAGAATTCTTCTCCGAATATACCAAACGCACCGGGGATAACCTTGCGCGCCTTTACGCAGACGAGGGCATTTCCGGGACGAAAATCAAGAACCGGAAAGAGTTTTTGCGTATGATGGCGGATGCGGAGCATGGCCTCTTTGATATGGTCGTGGTAAAAGATATTTCCCGCTTTGCCAGGAACACGGTTGACCTTTTGCAGAATGTCCGCAAGCTGAAAGCGTTGGGGATTGAAACGCAGTTTTTGACCGCCAACATGACCAGTATGGGCAACAGCGAATTTGTCCTGACTATCTTCGGGGCGCTGGCGCAGGAAGAAAGTGCGAACACCTCTAAGCGCGTGAAATTCGGCAAGAAAATGAATGCGGAAAAAGGCCGTGTCCCCAACATTGTCTATGGGTATGATAAGACTATTGGCGACTACTTCAACCTTGCAATCAATGAGGAAGAAGCGGCGGTTGTCCGCCCGATTTTCCAGTGGGACATCAAGGATGGTTACGGGGCGGCAAAAATCTCTATCTTCCTCAATGAGCGAGGTCTGCGGACAAAGCGGAATTGCCAGTGGAGTCAGAATGGGGTATGCCGCATCCTTACCAACGAACTCTATACGGGGAAAATCATTAACGGCAAGCAGGAAGTTACCGATTTTTTGACCGGCCAGCGGACGGACAAGGATACTTCGGAGTGGATGGTAGTTGACCGCCCGGATTTAAGGATTATTGACCCAGAAACTTTTGAACGGGCGCAGCAGATTATGAAATCTCGCGGCAAGGCATTCAAGGTGGACAAGGAACGCCAGAGCAACAAATACCTGTTTTCCACCCTCATTAAATGCAAGGAGTGTGGCTGGTCCTTCCGGCGTACCGTCCGCACCTATAAAAACACCTATGTCCGGTGGGTCTGCTCCGGCCACAATGGGCGCGGGGCTGACAACTGCCCCAACGCCGTGACAGTGGACGAAGATGAACTCATCGAGGTTTTACAGGAGTATTTCGCCGGGCTGCTGAAAGCAAAAAAGAATGTGATCCGTTATGTGGTAGGGGAATTCCAGCGGGTCTATAAGGCAAAGGATGAAAACCTGAACTATGAAAAGGAATTGACCACCCAGCTTACCAAACTGCAAAAGACACGGCAGAAATACATGGATATGTACGCCGATGATTTAATCTCCCGCGAGGAACTCAATGATAAGATCGGCGGGATGCGGAAAGAGATTGAACGGCTGGAAAATGAACTGAAAATGGTGTCCTACCATCTGACAAAGGGCGAGCAATTGGAAAGTATTCTGCAACAGACTTTCAAGGAGATTGAGGACATCACGGATGTGCGGCAAATGACAAACGCCCAACTCAAGCGGATCATCCAGAAGATTGAAGTGGACAAGGACGGGAATGTGGACATTTACCTCCGGCTGCTGGGTGATTTGGGCCTAGACGAAACCGTTCTAATTCATCACGGCGAAACACAAGGACCTCACCGAACGGCTGGAGCAGGTCAACCGCCCGCTGTGGATGCAGGTCAAAAAAATTTTAGCACAGAACAAGGCGGAACGCCACATCCGCGGCGGCAACGCCACCCGCGCCAAATATGAAAAACGGCGCGCCGCGCA
>CALERM010000066.1 GCA_937907715.1 uncultured Clostridia bacterium | reverse complement strand
GTCGCGGTCATGGAGGTCGCCATGTACGAGTGCGAGCATGCAGACGATGTCCCCATCGCCGCCGCCATCAGCGAGGCTGTGGAGCTGACAAGAAAATATGAGGACGAGGATGTGGTGTCCTTTGTCAACGGCATCCTCGGGAAATACGCCCGGGAGGGGCTGGCGCAATGATGGTTCTGGGGCTGGATACCAGCAACTACACCACCTCTGCGGCTGCATTTGACGGCGTGAGCGGTAAAAACTGCTCACGTCTTTTGGATGTCCGGGAAGGAGAGCTGGGGCTTCGGCAGTCCGACGCGCTGTTTTCCCATGTCAAGCGCCTGCCGGAGCTGATCGAGAAGCTTTTTGCGGAGATTTCGAGAGACGAAATCCGCGCTGTCGGCGCATCGACCAGACCAAGAGCCGTCCAAGGGTCGTATATGCCCTGCTTTCTGGCGGGGTCCAGCCAGGCGCAGAATCTGGCGACGGTTCTGGACGTTCCGTTTTATGCGTTTTCCCATCAGCAGGGGCACATTGCCGCCGCCTGCTGGTCGTCGAACCGCATGGACCTGATGGATACGCCGCATCTGGCGTGGCACCTGTCCGGCGGAACGACGGAGCTTTTGCTCGTAACGCCAGGAAATAAAAACGTGAATGCCGAAAAAATCGGCGGCACGCAGGACATTTCCGCCGGGCAGCTCATTGACCGGACCGGAAATACGCTCGGGCTGCGCTTTCCGTCCGGCAGGGAAATCGACCGGCTCAGTCGGGAGTCCGATTGCAAAGAGCGTTTCAAGGTCAAGCTGAACGGGCTGACGTTTTCGTTTTCCGGTCTGGAAAATAAAATGCATGCATTCTACGAAACGACGAACAGCCCGGAAGACACGGCAAAGTATGTGCTCAACTGCGTCTGCTCATGCATCGTCTCGGTCACGCGCGAGGCGCTGAAGCAGTATCCGGGCTTTCCGGTGGTCTTCTCCGGCGGCGTTGCGTCCAATGCGCAGCTGCGGCAGTCGTGCGTGGGCTTTGACGCGGTTTTCTCGCCGCCCGAGTTTTCCACCGACAACGCCATGGGCGTCGCCGTTCTGACATGGCTGCAAGGGGTGTAAGCATGGAAAGACAGATTTTAGACGTCAGTCAGGTCAATGAGTATATCAAAAATCTCATGGACGACGACGAGCTTCTCGCGGGGCTTTGCATTCGCGGCGAGCTGAGCAACTATAAAATCTACCCTTCAGGACATCACTATTTTACCCTCAAGGACGCGGGCGGCGCGCTGCGCTGTGTGATGTTCCGTTCCAGCGCGGCAAGGCTGCGCTTCCGCCCGGAAAACGGCATGAAGGTGCTGGCGATGGGGCGTATTACGGTCTTCCCGCGCGACGGCGCATATCAGCTGTATTGTGATGACCTGACGCCCGACGGCGTAGGCGATCTGTATGTCGCGTTTGAGCAGCTCAAGCGAAAGCTGTCAACCGAGGGACTGTTCGATGCGCAGTATAAAAAGCCGCTGCCGCCGTTTCCGCATTGCATTGCAATCATTACCTCCGGCGCGGGCGCGGCGATCATGGACATGCTGCGCATTCTGGGAAAACGCTACCCTTTGAGCAAGGTCGTGATTCTTCCCGTGCGCGTGCAGGGACAGGAAGCGCCGGCGGAGATTGCGGGCGCCATCCGGTATGCAAATAAATATCGCGTTGCAGACGTAATCATCACCGGGCGCGGCGGCGGTTCGATGGAGGACCTCTGGGCGTTCAACGACGAACGCGTGGCGCGGGCGATTTTCGCATCCGAAATCCCGGTTGTCAGCGCCGTCGGACATGAGCCGGACGTGACAATTTCGGACTTTGTCGCCGATGTGCGCGCGGCGACGCCGTCGAATGCGGCAGAGCTTGTCGCGCCGGATCAGAACGATCTGCGCGCGTACCTTCTGTCTGCGCAGACGCGCATGGCGCAGGCAATGCAGAAGCAGCTCAAGCTCGACCGGAAAACGCTCGACGGATTGAAAAGCCGTCGGGTGCTGCAATCACCAATCAATTATGTAAACGAAAAACGTCTGCTGCTGGATCACAGCGCGCAGCGTCTCGGCGCGGCGGCGCAGCGGAATCTGGCAGGACAGAAGCAGCGCTTCATTCATCTGACGGCGAAGCTCGACGCACTGAGCCCGCTCAAGGTCCTTGCGCGCGGCTACAGCGTGGTTTTGACCTCGGACGGACGTGTGGTGCAGCGCGCGGCGCAGGTGCAAATCGGAGATCAAGTTGACATAAAACTGCATCAGGGGAGACTTACCGCTTCCGTGACGCAAATCCAGGAGGAACGCAATGGCGAAGAAATCACAGAGCTTTGAACAGTCGATCACGAGACTTGACGAAATTGTCCGCCAGCTTGAGCAGGGGAATGTGCCGCTGGAGGATGCGCTCAAGCTTTTTCAGGAGGGCACGGCACTGGTAGACACCTGCGGCAAGCTGCTCGACGAGGCGGAGCTGGAGGTCGTGAAGCTGATGAAAACCGCCGATGGCACACCGGCAGAAACGGAGTATGAACGAGATGACGTTTAAAGATGTGATGGAAGGCTATCAGAAAACCGTAGAAGCGTATCTGCAAACGCTCTTTACGGAAGACGCGCCGCAGAAGCAGCTGTTTGACGCCATGCGCTACAGTCTTCTTGCCGGCGGCAAGCGCATCCGCCCGATTCTGGTGCTGGAATTCTGCCGGATCTGCGGGGGCGAGACAGAAAAGGCAATGCCGTTTGCGGCGGCAATCGAGATGGTTCATACCTACAGTCTGATTCACGATGATCTTCCCTGCATGGACAACGACGACTACCGCCGCGGCAGACTTACGAACCACAAGGTCTTCGGCGAGGCAAACGCAGTGCTGGCAGGCGACGCGCTGTTAACGGCGGCGTTCGGGTCTCTTGCAAAGGCAGAGCTTCCGGCAGACAGAATCGGAAAGGCTGTGGCGCTTCTGGCGCAGCGCGCGGGAGAATGCGGCATGGTCGGCGGGCAGGTGCTGGACCTCGCGGGCGAGCGGCTGGTTCTGACGGAAGAAGAGATTTACAATGTCCACCGCCTCAAAACAGGGGCGCTCATTTCCGCAGCCTGCCAGCTTGGCGTGATTGCCGCGGGCGGCACGCAGGAGCAGATGGATGCGGCAGACCGCTACGCGCAGGCGCTTGGTCTTGCGTTCCAGACCAGAGACGATATGCTGGACGTGCTCGGCGACGCCGGAAAAATGGGCAAGGCGACCGGGATGGACGAGAATAAGAATACGTTCGTGCGGCTCTACGGCGTAGGCGCCTGCTCGAAGCTCATCGAAAAGGAAACGCAGAAATCGATCGAGGCGCTCGGCGTGTTTGAAGATTCCGAATTTTTAAAGGAGCTTTCGATGAAGCTTGCCATCCGCGAGTGCTGACGCTGACAAAAAAGCTGCCGCTTTTTTGTCAAAGAGATTGCGCCTCGACTGCGCGCATAAATTTTGCGCGTTGCGCAAAATTTCCACACTTGCGAGGTGAGCAGTATGTTTACCCGCAAGGAGTACGCGACATCCGTAAGCGGTAAAACCGCTAACGGCTGTCCTGTCCGGTCGGCAAAGCCGCCGGATAATATGGATTTTCATTTTATTTCGCCCTGCGGGGCGAAACTCTGCGAGGCTTCTAAAATACGAAAGGATCGCCGTCAACAGACTGCGGTCCTTTTTGCTGCTGCATTCATAGAATATTATTGAATATCGGCTTGTATAT
Organism: uncultured Clostridia bacterium; assembly: GCA_937907715.1. GTDB lineage: Bacteria > Bacillota > Clostridia > Oscillospirales > Oscillospiraceae > CAG-170. Next base: position 17,756 of record CALERM010000066.1, on the reverse strand, counting down.
GCATTGAATTCATGGTATAATATGCGGAGCCTGCGCGGCTTGGCGCCTTTGCCTTCCGCGCGGCGACGATGGCGCAGTATCCTAGTCAGCCTGCCGGTTTCGAGGAAGGGCCTAAAAATCCTTTAAAGGGCACATCTATGAAGCCTCTGGTGTCTGCTTCTTACGCCCAGTCTGGGGTGGATGCTGGGGGGAGGCAACTTTGCCTGCGGCGGTCGGGCGCGTTTCAATGGCATGAAATGAGCGACCCGCTCGCTGTGGAGACCGGATCTCGTGCAGCGGCGTACTCCCTTTGCGGTCTAAACGACTGCTGTACGGTACCGGCTTGAACCTGCATTGCGGTGCTACCCGGCTTTTACGCCGTGAACGCTGTGTGCAGCGTAGCCTGCCTTGCGTGGATAGCTCGGGGAAAGGCGCGCAAGACCGCCCGCGCGGCGGCACAACGTGCGTCCTGGAAACACTGTCTGCAAAAGAGGATTAGAACCGGAAGAAAGCTGTTGTGGAAATCACCTAGGCTGTCGAAAGGGCAGATCTGGGATTGCGGTACGGACTCAGTGGCAATCGGGTACCGGCATCGGCAACGAGCCGGCTCGGGCATGAAAGGGAAACCGCCTCTTCGGCGACGGGAGGCTGCCCGGGTGGAAAACAAACCCGACCTAAGCCGTAAGATTAACCAGATCTGCCGCCATCAAGATTGCAAATAAATCTGACGATTTGTAGGAGAAAAACGATTTGTCTGCGCAGAAAAGCGGAAAAGCGCCGAAGAGGCAAGGTCCCGACTGGCGCTGGATTCTCACGATTTTTTTCATAACCGTCTTGATTTCGGCGGTGATGTCTCTCATATCGACCAATTTACTCTCAAGCGCGACGCTCGGCGTGTCGTTTGTGATTCTCATCTGCATCATCGCCATCGGTATTGTATTTGATATCATCGGCGTTGCGGTAACGGCGGCGGACGAAAAGCCGTTTCACTCGATGGCGTCGCGCAAGGTGCCGGAAGCGCCGGAGGCGCTGAAGCTGATCCGGAACGCCGGACGTGTCTCTTCATTCTGCAACGACGTCATCGGCGATATCTGCGGCGTTATTTCCGGCTCTGCCGCGGCGACCATTGCCGCGCGCGTGCTGGCGATGCATCCGGGCATGCGCGAGATCGTCCTGACGCTTGCCATGTCGGCGCTGGCGGCGGGGCTGACCGTCGGCGGAAAGGCGTGCGGCAAGTCCTTTGCCATCGATTCCAGTACAAGCGTCGTTCGTACAGCGGCGACGGTTCTGCATTTTTTCCATACCATTCCCGAAAAGCTCCGCCCGAAGCGCGGGCGGTAAAGCGGGCGTTGCGGCTATGAGGTACGTATGATCTTAGAGAAAATTCATACCAGAGCGGATCTTCTGGCGTTGACAGACGCCGAACAGGGGCAGCTTTGCCGGGAGATCCGCGAGTTTCTGGTTCGCCATGTCAGCCGGACCGGCGGGCATCTGGCGTCGAATCTTGGCGTTGTGGAGACAACGCTTGCCATCGAGCGCGTGTTCGACACAAAAAAGGACCGGCTTGTCTTTGATGTCGGTCATCAGAGCTACGTTCACAAGCTGCTTACCGGACGCGCCGAAGGCTTTGACAGGCTGCGCCAGTTTGGCGGCATGTCGGGCTTTCCGGACCCGTCAGAGAGCATCGCAGATGCGTTTATCGCCGGGCATGCCTCCAACGCGGTCTCGGTCGCGCTCGGCATGGCGCGTGCCAGGACGCTGGAAAAGCAGGACTACAGCGTTATCGCCCTCGTCGGAGACGGCGCGCTCACAGGCGGTCTTGCCTACGAGGGACTCAACAACGCGGGCGCCAGCCGGGAGCCTTTGATTGTGATTCTCAACGACAATGGCATGTCCATCACGCCGAACGTCGGCGCGATTTCCCGCCATCTGGCGAAGGTTCGCCTGCGTCCGGATTATCTGGGCTTCAAGCTGCGCTACCGCGCCTTTACGGCAAGGATTCCGGGCGGCAGGAAGCTCTATCAGTTTACCCACAAGCTCAAAGAGCGTTTCCGCAGAAGCGTTCTGGGCACCAATCTGTTTGACAGCCTCGGCTTTACTTATCTCGGTCCTGTCGATGGGCACGATGTGCAGAAGGTCGAGGAGCTTCTGAAAATTGCCAAGGCACTGCATGAGCCGGTGCTGCTGCACCTGATCACCAAAAAGGGAAAAGGCTATGAGCTGGCGGAAAAAATGCCGGCGGCATACCACGGTGTCGGAAAGTTCGACCCGGCGTTGGGCGCCAGTGCCGTCCACAAGCCGTGCTTTTCCGATGTCTTCGGGCAGACGCTGACGGAGCTTGCGCTGGAAAACCCGCGTGTCTGCGCCATCACCGCCGCCATGCGCGACGGAACGGGGCTGAAAACCTTCTCGGAAACCTGCCCCGAGCGGTATTTTGATGTTGGCATTGCCGAGGAGCATGCGCTTTCCATGGCGTGCGGCATGGCAAAGCAGGGACTCATTCCGGCGGTCGCAATTTACTCGACGTTTTTGCAGCGCTCGTTTGATATGCTGCTGCACGATCTGGCGCTGTTGCAGCTGCACGTGGTGCTGGGCGTTGACCGCGCAGGTCTCGTCGGAGAAGACGGCAGAACGCACCACGGCATGTTTGACGTGGGCTATCTTCGTCAGGTGCCGGGTATGAAAATCTACTGCCCCGCAAGCTTTTTAGAGCTTCGCCGCATGCTCCGGCAGGCGGTGCTCAAGGACAAGGGTCCGGTCGCCGTGCGCTATCCAAGAGGCGGCGAGGGAAGCTATCAGGCAGACACAGCGCAGACGCTTTTGAAAGAAGGCACAGACTGCACCGTCGTCACCTACGGCACGACAATCAACGCCGTTCTGGAAGCGGCGGAACGCTGCGAAACGGACGGCATTTCCGTCGAGGTGTTGAAGCTTGCGACGATTGCACCGCTGGATTTTGCAGCAATCGAGGCGTCCTGCCGCAAGACCGGGCGGGTGCTGGTGGTGGAAGAGGCGTCCAATCGCGGCTGCGTTGCCGATGCGCTTTTCGCGCACCTGCTGCAAAGCGGCGTCACGGGACACTTCTGCAAGCAGAATCTGGGAGACGGCTTCATCCGCCATGGCGCGATGCAGGATTTATATGCGCTGGCGGGGCTGACCGCGCAGGCGCTGCGGGATAAAATCCGGGAGGTATGTCATGAAGCATAAGGAGCGGCTGGATGTGCTGCTGGTGAGCCTGGGGCTTGCCGAGTCGCGGGCAAAGGCGCAGGCGACGATTATGGCGGGCGAGGTCTATGTGAACGGGCAGAAGGCGGACAAGTCCGGCATGGAAGTTGACATAACGTCAGATGTGGAGGTGCGCGGCAGCGCCTGCCCCTATGTCAGCCGGGGCGGGCTGAAGCTCGAAAAGGCGCTCAGAAGCTTCGGCGTCGACCCGACGGGCTATGTATGCAGCGACTCCGGCGCGTCCACGGGCGGATTTACCGACTGTTTGCTCCAACAGGGCGCGCGCAAGGTCTTCGCCATCGACGTCGGCTACGGACAGCTGGCGTGGAAAATCCGCAACGATCCGCGCGTCGTCGTCATGGAGCGGACGAATATCCGCTATGTCACGCCGGAGGACCTTGGTGAGCCGCTCGACCTTTCCGTGATCGACGTGTCTTTTATCTCGCTTTCGCTGGTGCTTCCGGTGGTCAGGACGCTTTTAAAGCCCACGGGGCAGGTTTTGTGCCTGATCAAGCCCCAGTTCGAGGCAGGCAAGGACAAGGTCGGCAAGAAGGGCGTCGTCCGGGATGCTGCGGTTCACGAAGAGGTGCTTCAGGGCTTTATCGTCCTTGCCAAGTCGCTCGGCTTTACCATCCGCAATCTCACCTTCTCGCCCGTCAAGGGTCCGGAGGGGAACATTGAATTTCTCGCGCATCTTTCCATGCAGCCGGGAGAGGATTCCTATACCGCGCCCGGCGATCTGGTTGCGCAGGCACACGCCGCGCTGAAAGGGTGATCAAGATGAAGATTGTTCTGACCCCGAATCCCTACCGGGACAAGCAGTTCCGCACGGTCCAGCAGGCAAGAAAGATTCTGGAAAGCTGCTGCGTGCAGACCGCCATGTGCCTGCCGTTCGACGTGGACCGGGATTATGAGCTGCCGAAAAATATCGAGTTTCAGGACTTGCACCGCGAGATCAAAGACGCAGACATGCTGGTCTGCTTCGGAGGCGATGGCACGATTCTGCACGCCTCCAAAATTGCCACCGCGCATAATCTTCCGATTCTCGGCGTCAACATCGGCACGATGGGCTTTATCGCCGAGCTGGAGGCAGGGGAGCTGGAGCTTTTGCGCAGGCTTCCGGCGGGAGATTATACGATCGAGCCGCGCAGCATGATCGACGTCACCGTCACCGGCGCAAACGGGCAGAGGCTTTTGCATGAGACGGCGCTCAACGACGCGGTCGTGACCAAGGGCGCGATTGCGCGCGTGGTGCAGGTCTCGGTTTACTGTGATAATGTCGAGGCGACGAGCTTTTCCGGCGACGGCGTGATCATCGCCACACCGACCGGCTCCACCGCCTATTCCATGTCCGCCGGCGGTCCGATCGTCGAGCCGCTGGCAAAGAATCTGATCATTTCGCCCATCTGCGCGCACGCAATGCTGGCAAAGACCATCGTTGTCTCTCCGGAGCGCGTGATTTCCGTCAAGGTCGGAAAAATCGGCAGGCACAATGCCTACCTCTCCGTCGACGGCGGTCGGGCATTCCGGCTCAACCCCGGAGACACCATCACCACGAAGGCGTCCCAGAAGGTGACGAAGCTGGTGCGGCTCAAGCAGACGAGCTTCTTCGAAATTCTCAACAAAAAATTCATCGACAGGCAGAGGTAACGCCATGAAATCAAAACGCCACGAAAAAATCCTCGAGCTGATCCGCGACCACGACATCGAGACGCAGGAGCAGCTGCTGCAGCAGCTGCAGGAAAGCGGCTTCAACACCACGCAGGCAACCATTTCCCGGGACATCAAGCAGCTTCGCATCATCAAGGAGCTGGGACCCGGCGGAACGTACCGCTACAGCGCGACGGCAAAGCCTGTAGAGCACGCATTTTCCTCGAAGCTCAATATCATTTTCAGTCAGTGCGTGACCAGCGTCGACTATGCGCAGAACATCATCGTGATCAAAACCCTTCCGGGACTTGCGCAGGCGGCTTGCTCGGCGCTTGATAAGCTGGATCTTCCCGAGGTTCTCGGTACGCTCGGAGGAGACGATACGTGTATGATTGTTCTGCGGGACGCTGCCTCAGCGGCAAGCATCTGCGCGGAAATCCGCAGCCAGATTACCATTCACGAAACCCGCATGTAAGCGTTGCGAGAGGAGATGCCGGCATGCTGAGCATTCTGCATATTGAAAATATCGCCGTCATTGAGCAGGCGGAAATTCTCTTCGAGGACGGCTTCAATGTCCTGACCGGCGAGACCGGCGCGGGCAAATCCATTGTCATTGACGCGATCTCCGCAATTCTGGGAGAGCGCACTTACCGCGACGTCATCCGGACAGGGACCAGCCGCGCGTTTGTCAGCGCAATTTTTACAGGCATTCCGCAATGCGATTGGTTTTCGGAAAATCAGGTAGATTTCGACCCGCAGGAGCTGCAGGTGCAGCGCGAAATTTACGCCGACGGCAGAAACGTCTGCCGCGTGAACGGGCGTCCGGTCAGCGTGGCGGCGCTCAAAAAGCTCGGCGGCAGACTCATCAACATTCACGGGCAGCACGACTCGCAGCAGCTGTTTGACGAGGAAAACCATCTGACCTATCTCGACGCCTTCGCGCGCGACGAGCAGGAGCTGGAGGCGTATCAGCAGGCGTTTTCCACGATGCAGGCGGTGCAGCGGGAGATCCAGAAGCTCAGCATGGACGAGTCGGAAAAGCTGCGGCTTGTGGAGACACTACAGTATCAGATTGAGGAAATCCGTGCGGCAAATCTGGTTCCCGGCGAGGAAGCGCAGCTCAAGGAGCGGCGCAAGGTGCTTCAGAACGCAGAAAAGCTTTCGGACGCTCTGCGTATGGCAGACGAAGCGCTCTACGGCGGAGATTCCTCCGACGGTGCGGCGGGGCTTTTGTCCAATGCAGAACATGAACTTTCCAGAGTCAGCGCCATCAGCGCCGATATGGAATCGCTTCATCAGAAGATTTCGGACCTCATGTACAGCGTCCAGGACGCGGCGGACGAGCTGCGCGCGATGCGCGACGATCTGAGTTACTCGGAAGGCGAGCTGGAAGAAATCGAGGAGCGGCTGGACGCAATCCACAAGCTCAAACGCAAATACGGCGCGAGCGTGGAAGATGTGCTTGCCTATCTGGAAGCCTCCGAGCAGCGGCTCGATGAAATCGAATTTGCGTCCGACCGGATCGAAACGCTCAAAAAACGCGAGGCGGAGCTGCAAAAGCAGACGATCCGGCAGGGCAAGCTTCTGCGCGAAAAGCGCCTTTCCGCCGCGCAGGCGATGGAATCTCGCATCTGCGACGAGCTGCGCCAGCTCGATATGCCGAAAATCCGGTTTGTCTGCGAATTTACGCCGCAGCAGCCGATGCAGACCGGACTGGACAGCGTACGGTTTCTGATGTCTGCCAACGTCGGCGAGAACCTCAAGCCGCTTTCCAAGGTCGCCTCCGGCGGCGAGCTGGCACGAATCATGCTGGCGATGAAGCAGGTGCTGGCGCAGCAGGACGGCGTGCCGACGCTGATTTTCGACGAGGTGGACGCCGGCGTGAGCGGAAGAGCCGCGCAGAAGGTAGCGTATAAGCTCTGGACGGTATCCAAAGGACGGCAGGTTCTCTGCGTGACGCATCTGCCGCAGATTGCCGCGATGGCGGATGCGGAGTATACGGTGGAAAAGCGCGTGGAAAACGAAAGGACGTATACCAGCGTCCTGCATCTGGACAATGCCGGTCGAAAGCAGGAGCTGGCGCGCCTGATCGGCGGCAGCATGATCACCGAGACGACGCTTGCCGGTGCGGCAGAGCTTCTTCGCCTTGCAGAAGAAGCAAAATCCGAAACAAACGGTTGACAAAATCCGATGTTTTTGCTATGATGCAAGCGTTATATTGCTACAGCGAAGAAGGGAAGAAGTAGCCCGCCTTTCGTCCATCAGAGAGCTTTCGGTCGGTGCGAGAAAGCGGATGCGGCGCGTGAAATACCTCCCGGAGCTGCCCCCTGAAAGGAAACGATTAGGGGTGTGTCGGTTGCGCCCGTTATCGCGCAGGATGCCGAAAGGCACCCGGTAAGGTCCTGTCTCGCGAGAGGCGGACGACCAGAGGTGGTACCGCGAGTTTTCGCCCTCTGCTCAACGAAGGTTGGGTGGAGGGCGTTTTGTTTTGCGGTCTGCCCCGGCAGGACGGGCTTCGAATTATGTTAACTATTTTACGAACAATAGAAGGAGAAACACAATGGGTATTTATGAAGAACTGCAAGCGCGCGGACTGATTGCGCAGGTGACGGATGAAGAGCACATCCGCGACATGGTCAACAATGGCAAGGCGACGTTCTACATCGGCTTCGACTGCACGGCAGACTCTCTGCACGTCGGTCACTTCATGGCGCTGTGCCTGATGAAGCGGCTTCAGATGGCGGGGAACCGCCCGATCGCGCTCATTGGCGGCGGCACGACCATGATCGGCGACCCCTCCGGGCGCACGGACATGCGCAAGATGCTGACCAAGGAAGACATCGATCACAATGCCGCCTGCTTCAAGCGCCAGATGGAGCGGTTTATCGACTTTGGACCGGGCAAGGCACTGATGCTCAACAACGCCGAATGGCTGATGAACCTCAATTACATTGAGCTGCTGCGCGAGGTTGGCGCCTGCTTCTCGGTCAACAACATGCTGCGTGCCGAGTGCTACAAGCAGCGCATGGAAAAGGGGCTTTCGTTCCTGGAGTTCAACTACATGATCATGCAGTCGTACGACTTCTACTACATGTTCCAGCATTACGGCTGCAACATGCAGTTCGGCGGCAACGACCAGTGGTCGAACATGCTCGGCGGCACGGAGCTGATTCGCCGCAAGCTCGGAAAAGACGCGCAGGCGATGACCATCACGCTGCTGCTCAACTCCGAGGGCAAGAAGATGGGCAAGACCGCCTCCGGCGCAGTCTGGCTCGACCCCAACAAGACCAGCCCCTTCGATTTCTATCAGTACTGGCGCAACGTCGGAGACGACGACGTCCTCAAGTGCATCCGCATGCTGACCTTCCTGCCGCTCGAGCAGATTGACGAGATGGATAAGTGGGAGGGCAGCCAGCTCAACCGTGCCAAGGAAATCCTCGCCTTCGAGCTGACGAAGCTCGTCCATGGTGAAGAAGAGGCGCAGAAGGCGGAAGCAGCAGCCAAGGCGCTCTTTGCAGGCGGCAGCGACGACTCCAACATGCCGACCACCGAGCTGACGGAAGACCAGCTGACAGACGGCAGCATCACGATTCTGGACCTTATGCTTGCCTGCAAGCTTGTGCCCTCCAAGGGCGAGGGACGGCGTCTGGTGCAGCAGGGCGGTGTGATGGTCAATGAGGAGAAGGTCTCCTCCATCGACGTCTGCTTCACTGCCGAACAGCTCAAAGAGGGTCTTAAAATCCGCAAGGGCAAGAAGGTCTACCACAAGGTGATTCTCAAGTAAGCGTTTTCGGTTCCGCCGCACAGGTCCTGCGCGGCGGAACTTCTTCTTTGCAGGAACAGAAACTTATGCTATACTAGCCTTGCGCCTCATAGGATAAGCATGAGGTGATGGCAATGAAAAAAGCGGCAGTTTGGGCAGTGTGTGCGGCGCTGGCTCTGGCAACTGCCTTTGTGTGCATCGATTCTGCGGTGCAGCTGCGGTCTGCGGCGTCTGTGTTTGCGCGCGGCGATACCGTAACCGTGGTCATTGACGCAGGGCACGGCGGGGAAGACGGCGGCGCGTCGAGCCGGTCCGGCGTTCTGGAGAGTACGATCAATCTGGAAATCGCAGAGAGAATCGAGGACCTTCTTTGTTTTGCTGGTGTGCGGACGCAGATGATCCGGACGCAGGACGTTTCCGTCTACACAGAGGGCGGCAGCATCCAGCAGAAGAAGGTCTCAGACCTTAAAAACCGCGTGCAGATGGTCGAACGCACACCGAACGCGGTGCTTTTGAGCATCCATCAGAATTTTTTCCCGGAGGCAAAATATCACGGCGCACAGGTGTTCTATGCGAAGACGCCGGGAAGCGAAGCGCTGGCGGCGCTGCTGCAGCGAACGCTGCGCGCGTGTGTGGACCCGGAGAATCACCGGCGCGAAAAACCTGCGGAATCGGTCTATCTGATGGAAAAGGTCTCCTGTACGGCGGTTCTGGTCGAGTGCGGCTTTTTATCGAACGAGCCGGAGGCGGAAAAGCTCACGCAGGCAGCGTATCAGAAGCAGCTGGCAGGCGCCATCTGCGGCGCGCTGTGCAGCTATTTGGAAACAGAGGGAGAAAGCCAATGAAGGCAAAAAGCGTATTTATCTGCAATCAGTGCGGAAATGAGACGCCCAGATGGCAGGGGCAGTGCCCCGCCTGCGGCGCGTGGAACAGCATTGTGGAGTTTGAAGACAAGAAGCCGGCAGGAGGTAAGCCGCTGCCGAGTGCAAAAACAGGCGCAAGCGCGCCCAAAAAACTGCGGGAGCTGGACGCCTCCGACCGGCAGATCCGCTTTTCCACGGGGCTGGGAGAGCTCGACCGCGTGCTGGGAGGCGGCGGGGTAAAGGGCTCGCTGGTTCTGGTCGGCGGCGCGCCCGGCATCGGAAAATCGACGCTGCTGCTGCAAATTTGCGCCTATCTCGGAAGGATGCAGAAGATTCTCTATGTCTCTGGCGAGGAATCCGAGCAGCAGCTCAAAATGCGCGCGGACCGGCTGCGGGTGGAGAGTGACAATCTCTATGTCCTTTCGGAAACGGATCTGGACGCGATTTTAGAGGCATTCGAGGCGGTAAAGCCCGACATTCTGATTGCAGACTCCATCCAGACGCTCTTTACGCCCGACAATACCTCCGCGCCCGGCTCTGTCTCTCAGGTCAAGGACTGCACGATGCGGCTGATGCATCTGGCGAAAAGCACAGGGACGAGCGTCTTCGTCGTCGGGCATGTCAATAAGGAAGGCGCAATCGCGGGACCGAAGGTGCTCGAGCACATGGTTGACTGCGTTTTGTATTTTGAAGGCGAGCAGGCGATGGGCTACCGCATTTTGCGCGCGGCAAAAAACCGCTTCGGCTCGACAAACGAAATCGGCGTCTTTGAAATGGACGAAGATGGGCTGCGCGAGGTGCCGAATCCGTCGGAGATGCTCCTGTCCGGAAGACCGCTGAACGCGCCCGGCACATGCGTCGCCTGCGCGATGGAGGGCACGCGCCCGGTGCTTGCCGAGGTACAGGTGCTGGTCAGCCGGACAAGCTTCAATGTGCCGCGCCGGACCAGCAACGGCTTTGATTTCAACCGCGCCAATCTGCTGCTTGCCGTCACGGAAAAGCGCGGCGGGCAGAATATTTCGATGTGCGACGCCTATGTAAATGTCATCGGCGGATTATATCTGGACGAGCCTGCGGCAGATCTGGCGCTGGTGCTGGCGGTTGCATCGAGCCACCGCGACACGCCGATTGATGCAAAAACGCTCGCCATCGGAGAGGTCGGCTTAACCGGAGAGGTCCGCTCGGTGACGGCGATGCAGCAGCGGCTTACGGAGGCGGCAAGGCTCGGCTTTACGCGCTGCATCGTGCCGAGACATTCCACAAAGCAGCTGCTGGTTCCCGAGGGCATGGAGCTGATTCGTGTGCGAAACATCCGCGAAGCCATTGAAATGGCGCTATGAGAAAAAGGAGAGACGAAGCATGGAAGCAAGACAGCTGCTGGAGGCTCTGCATGTGGCAGAGCGTCTGAAAGACGAGACACGCCACTGCACCACAACGAAAGGCGCGCCCGAAAACGTCGCCGGTCACAGCTGGCGTATGGCGCTGATGGCGTATTTTATGACGGATGAATTTCCCACGCTCGACATGAACAAGGTGATCAAAATGTGCCTGATTCACGATCTGGGCGAGTGCTTCACGGGAGACATTCCGACGTTTCAGAAGACGCAGACAGATGAGGAACGCGAAGCGGCGCTTCTGGCAAACTGGGTTGGAAGCCTTCCTGAGCCGTATGCATCGGATATGACGGCGCTTTACGCAGAGATGGACGCGCTCGAAACGCCGGAAGCAAGGCTCTATAAGTCGATTGACAAGCTGGAGGCGGTCATTCAGCACAACGAATCGCCGATTTCCACCTGGGAGCCGCACGAATACGAGCTGAACCGGACGTATGCCACCGACATCGTCCAGTTTTCCGGCTATCTCAAAGAACTGCGGGCAGAAATTCTTAAGGATACGAACGATAAAATTGCGGCGGGGAAGTGACCCCGCTGCTTTTTACGCCTCTTGTCTACAGATGTAAACTATTATTTCGATTTAGTTGACAATCGTAGACTTTTGTGCTATCATAAGGTTACAATTGTAGACAGGAGGCGGCTATGAAGAGGAGACTGCGGATTTGCGCACTGTTTCTGGCGCTTTGCGTCATGTTTTTGGGTGCATGCTCGAAACAGCCGAGGCGATCCGGGCAGATGCGATCAGGCGCAGAGACGGAGCTTGAGGCAGCAAATGTGCCGGCAATTGCGCTGACGGTTGCATCCGGGCGGTACAGCACTGGCTTTTTTACATCCGACAAGCTGTCCATTGTTTCCGCAGCCGCGGCAGATGGCGGCACGGTGTATCTCTGGGGACGGAATTTTCAGAACGAGATCGAGTCGAACTGGCTGATACGGTACAATCCGGATGGGACGTCGGAGGAATACAAGCTTTCCCTTTCCGCAGGCGGCTATATTACGGCGCTGGACGTGTCGGCGGGCGAGGTATATTATCTCGAACGGGTCGACGCTGAGGACGAAAGCGCCGCATGGTTTCTGCACACGCTGCAGGCGCAGGAAACGCTTGACTGGGCAGGAGCCGGAAATGAGCTTGAAAACTTGATTGCTGCCGGAAATACTGCCTATCTGACCGACGGCAAGACGCTTTATACGTGCAGCCTGCCGGACGGAAAGGTCCTGCACGCAGCGAACGCGGAAACGGAAATTACGACGCTGCTTTGCAAAAAGGACGAAACCATCGTCGCCTACTGCGAAGACACAGGCAATCTGTACGAATTGGACCACGGCGGTGAAGCGCTTACAAAAGCCGGAACGCTTCCGCTGCTGTTTCACAGCGGTAAGCTCCTGCCCGGCACAAATTCGGGCTACGACTGTCTGGTGCTCGGGCAAGCGGAGCTGTTCGGGTGGAACATCGACGAAGCGTCTGCCGTGCAGCTTCTTTCCTTCGATACCTACGGTCTGGTTTCCAATAACATCAGTGCGTTTGCAAGCCTCGGAAACGGCGCGTTTCTGGGCGCGGCGTGGAAAAGCGGAGAGCTGCAGGACCGGCTGTTCCGGCTGGAACCATCTGAGGAAGCGGCAGAACCGGGAAGCGAACGGGTTCTGAAACTTGCGGGGCTCAGCCGCCCGATGGTGCTCTCGTCCGCGATTGCCGATTTTAAGGCGATGAGACCGGAATACACGGTCGAATATACAGATTATGCGGAACTTTACGGCGATCAGGCGCTGCAGCAGCTGCAGCTCGACCTGATGCAGGGAAATGCGCCGGACCTGCTGTTTGTCAATGGGCTTCCGTTTGAGCAATATGCAAAAAGAGGCTTGCTCGAAAATCTGTATGCATGGATGGACGCAGACGATTCCTGTGCCAGATCTGATTTTACGCAGAACCTGCTGAAAGCACTGGAAAGCGCAGACCATAATCTGTATCAAATACCGCAGAGCTATTCGATTGTGACGACGGCAGGGATGCGGGATATTGCCGGAAGCCGGTCAGATTGGACATATGCGGCGGTCAACGAGGAGCTTGCAAGCAGCAAAACCCTTCTGTCTGCATTTTACGGAGAAACCGGGGAGTCTCTGGTTGTCACCTTACCGCTCTATATGATGGCTACATTTGTAGACTATGAGAATGTGGAATCTCATTTCGATTCTGCAGAAGCAATTGCGTTTTTCACATTCTTAAATAATGTGCAGCCGCATACGCAGATACCGTACACGGCTGAAAACGAGCTGGAAGCGCTTCAAAAGGGAGAAATCCTGTTCGCGCAGATGATGCTTCTCTCGCCGGAGCAGTTTTCCGAAACGGACGAGCTTTTTGACGGGGAGCTTATCTATCCGGGCTACCCGGATGCAGCGGGCGGAAGCTTTTACTGCAATCTGCCGATGGCAATTCCCGCAGCGGCGCAGGAGAAGGACGGCGCGTGGGCGTTTATGCGCATGCTGTTTTCATCCGACTTTTACACGACAAGAGGCGGCTGGCTTCCGCTGCAAAGCGGATTTGAAGCGTCGCTTCAAGAGGCGCTTGCAAACGGTGCATCCGAAAAAAACATCCGAAAGCTTGCGCAAATGCAGGAAAACATCCACTGCGCGGCATATTATGAGGAAGCGATTTCCGACATTCTGGCAGACGAAACAAGCTACCTGTTTGCGGGCGCAAGGACGGTTGAGGAAGCGGCGGCGCGCATCGATCAGCGCGTGCAGCTGTATCTGACCGAGCAGTGGGGCTGATTTTCAGACACGGACGGACATCGATACATACATGGGAGGAATACACGATGGATTACAAGCTCAATCCCAGCGAATGGCGGGTTTTGCAGACGCTCTGGGGGCACGCGCCGCAGACACTGATGCAGCTCGTCTCCAATTTGCAGCGCTCGACCGACTGGTCGGCAAGCACGATCAAGACGCTCGTCTCTCGCATGACCGACAAAGGCGTACTGCGCTTCGAGGGCGAGCGCCCGCGGCTGTATTACCCGGGCATTCAGAAAGAGGACGCTGCGTTTTCGGAAACCCAGCAGCTTCTTTCGCGCGCCTTCGGCGGGAATTTCGGGCTGCTGATGAGCAATTTTATTGACAACGCAAAGCTCTCCAAGGACGATCTGGATGAGCTTTACGACATGCTCCGGCAGGCGGAGGACAGCTTATGAGCCGGCAGCTTCTGGAGGTTCTTGTTTCCTCGTCAGCTCTCATTCTGGCGCTTTCCGGAATGCGGCTGGTACTGCGCGGAAAAATCAGTCCGCAGCTGCAATACGGGCTGTGGCTGCTGGTTGCGGTGCGGCTGCTCGTTCCGGTTTCCATCGGCGAAAGTCGGGCAAGCGTGATGAACTACGTGCCGGAGCAGGCAGTTGAGCAGGCGCTGGAACAGACGCCGGCTCCGGTGCAGCGGACGCAAACACCGGCGGCAGAGCCTGCTGCGCAGCCTGCGGCAGCATCTGCGGCATCGGACGAAACGCCGCGCGCGGAGGCAGACTTGCCCGATACAACGCAGGCGCAGCAAACGCAGCAAGTGGCGAAGCAGGATACGGAGCCTGCGCAGTCGCGTCCCTCCGTTCTGTATGTCTGCTATTTGCTCTGGGGCGCGGGAAGCGCGCTGGCGCTGGCATTTCTTCTGGCGCAGAATCTGGCGCTTTCGGCAAGGCTGCGGCAAAATCGAGTGCGGCTGGATGTGCCGGACTGCCCGGTTCCGGTTTATCGGACGCAGGCGCTGCGCTCGGCGTGCCTGTTTGGGCTGTTCCGTCCGGCAATTTACCTGCCGCCGCAGGCGCTTATGGAAGACGGTGCGCCGAACCGGTATGTGCTGCTGCACGAGCTGACGCACTACAAAAGGCGCGATCAGCTCTGGTGCGCGCTGCGGCTTCTGCTGCTGGCAGCGTACTGGTTTGATCCGTTTGTCTGGCTGGCGGCGAAGCTGTCGAAGCTCGACTGCGAGCTGGCTTGCGACGCTGCCGCACTCAAAGACATGGACGACGGCGCGCGCATCGCCTATGGACGGACGCTTCTCGACCAGATTTCCGGCAAAAGCAGCGTCCTGCAGCATACGCTCTGCGCGACGACGATGTCGTCCGGCAAGCGCTCGCTTCGCGCGCGCATCCGGCTGATTGTGAAAAAGCCGCGGATGACGGCGGCTACGCTGTCTCTGGTGGTCGGCGCGGTGCTGCTGCTTGCGGCGTGCACGTTTACGAACAGTGCTGCAGAGCAGGAGCCGGAGACATCGGGCGGTGATAAGCCTGCTATGATTCAGGTGGACGGCGTTCTCTATCAGCTGGACATGGACACCGTCGGGGAAAGCGACAGTGAACGTGTCGAGGTCCTTGGTACGATCAAAACGCAAGTCGGCTACAGCGAAGCTCCGAGCGAAGACGATCAGGCGAACTACCCCGCCGTCGGGCGGCAGTACGGTATGCTGGACGGGCAGCTGGTGATCAAAAACAAAGACGGCAACTGGAAGTATACGCTCGTGAATCTGCCGAACGAGGAGGTACATACAGCAATTCTGCGTTACGCCGCGCCGCGTACAGTGAAGGTCTGCAATTATAGCCCGTGCAGGCTTGGGACCATCGTCACGGCAACAGGGACGAACGAGGATGCCAGTCTGGACGCGATTTTAATGCTGGCGCAGAAGGTGGACGGCGAGATTCAAATCACGCAGATGGAAACCGGGCGCGTGGACGACGACGCAGGCTACGGCGTGTTCCAGACCCAGATGGCGGGGCAGACCATCGTCTTCGGCATCGCCGACCGGCGCATGCGCGAGACGGGCGCTGCCGATATGACAAGTGTAAACTTTACCGGCGTGACGCTCTGCTTTGCAGATGGGAGTGACAGCACCTCGCTGTCCGCCTCGCCCGGAGAGACGTTTCAGATCGGAACCTACGGAGACGCGGAAATTACCTCCGTCCGCCTGGCGCTCGGGCAGAAGGGAGCTGTAGCAGTCTTTACGGACATTCCGACTACTGGCGAAGACGGGCTTGCCACGATGACGCTGGCAGGAAACTTTGCGGATGCAGCGGCGGAAGAGACAGCGGAACCGGCGCTCTCGGAGGAAGAGATCCAGACCATCCGGCAGGCGGTTTTCGACAAATTCAGCACCGCCCAATGGGATTCGGAAAACCTGACGGAGGATGAAATCCGGTCGTTCTCCGGCGCGGATTCCTATGAGAACGGCATGGTCGGAAACTATCCCAATTACTACGGCGCGTTCGCAGACTACTTTGTCCTGACCGGAAGCGCGCCGGGCGAAAGCCAGACGTGGAAGCTCTCGCTTCCGGACGAGCGGATTCTGGCGCTGACGATCGAAGAAGGCGGCGAAACCATGCAGCGGCTTTATTACTCCCGCAACAAGGGCACGCTCTGCGGCATGCGGCAGGAGCCGCTTCTTGCGGAAAACACGCCCGTCGGCGTGGGCGTGATGACCGACTATGCAGACGACAATATCGTCGTCTTCCACGGCTACTTCGGGCTGTTCGTCTACGATCTGCAGCGCAGTGAAATCCGGCTGGCGCTCGATCTCGGCACGGCGACCGGCACGACGAACATTCAGGGCAGCTACGGCAATCTTGTCAGCGTCTATCAGACCCCTGGTGATATTTTAGTTATGTTAACCGGATATAACGACATGCAGGGCGGAGATACGCCGTATTCCTACTATCTGAACGCCACCGGGCGCGTGCGCTTTGCACCCACGCTTCCTGCCGGACAAGGATGGTCGCCTGCGCATGAGGTGACGATGACCGGCGATACAATCAAGGACCTTGTCTACTCCGACGGCACAAAGACCTGGAACCTCTTTGAGAACTGGCAGTTCGGCGAGCAGTCGAAGGCTGTGTTCGTGCCGCTGACGAACGATGTGGCAGGCGAGCTGCCGGGCGCGTCGCAGGCGAAGCAGGGAATCAGCAGCGATGATTTTTATGAGATGTTCTGGGAAGTGGACCGGGATTCCATGCAGGCGTATCTGGACGAACACCCGGAGACATTATCAAACGGCTGGGCTGGCATCGACATCAATGAATCGGGCTTGGAGCAATCCGGTACGACGATCAAAACGATCTTCGGCGAGCAGGTGCTCGCGATCAACTACCGCGAGAAGATTCTTCTGGTGCGCGCGGAAGGGGAGGGCTACCGCGGCGTTCTTGCCGTCGCGAAGGTTCCATCAAGGCTGAGCCTTGAAAACGCGGCACAGCTCGGAACCATCGGGCAGACGGTCGGGGAGATTGCCGAGGAATCCGGCGGAATCCTTGCCATGAGCGCAAGCAGTGTTCCGGAAACTGACGAAGGCGAGGGTGCACTGACCGCTGGCTATGCGATGTCCGGCGGAACTGGCTACGGGGAACATCTCGATGGTCCTGCGGAATACGGCTACTGCCGCGCGGAAATTGCGGACGACAATGTGCTGTCGATTGTCAAGACGACGGACCCGGTCGGGAAAACCTGCCGCGACGCGGTCGAGACGCAGCCGGCGCTGATTGTGGACGGCGCGGTGCAAGACCTTGGCAGCTGGACCGAGCAGCGCCCCCGCGCGTGCCTCGGGCAATCAGACCGGCAGGAAATGCTGCTGCTTGTCATCGAGGGGCACAATCTGACAGAGGGCATTTACGGCGCAGCGCTTTCTGAGTGCGCGCAGCTTCTCCTGCGCCACGGCGCGCAGCAGGCAGTGAATCTGGCAGGCGGGTCGAGCGCGGTTTTATGGTACGACGGGCAATGCGTCACGCGCTGCTCCAACTCGCGCCATACTGATGGACGCCTGCTTCCGAACGCCTTTGTCTATCACACCAGAACCGACTGAACAGAAAAAAGGATGGAGCGCTTGCTCCATCCTTTAAATTATGTAAACTTAATATTCGATTT
>CALERM010000065.1 GCA_937907715.1 uncultured Clostridia bacterium | reverse complement strand
GCCGCAGCCGGTGCAGCCCGCGCCGCCGAAGCGCCGGACGGGACATGGCGTTGTGATTGCGGTTTTGTGCATCTTTACGCTTCTGAGCCTGGGTTTGAGCATTTATCTGATTGCAAACAGCGCCTCGCAGCGGGTGTCGCTGCGGCTGCGCGAGTCGGATCTGGAAGAGCGCGAGCAGCATCTTGCCGTTCTGGAGCAGTCGCTCAGCGACGCGCAGCAGGATCTGCTCGACGCGAAGGACGAGCTGTCGCAGCAGGCGCAGACCATCGAACAGCTGCAAAGAAGCTTTTCCTCCGCGCAAAGCACCGTCAGCCAGACGCAGTACGACATGACCACGCAGCAGGCGGAGCTGGAGCGTGTGACGCAGGAAAACGAAGCGCTTCAACAGGAAAATGAGGCGCTCGAGCAATCGGTCGAAACGCTCACCGCCACCAACGAGGAGCTTGCCTCGTCCAACCGCCTGTTCCTGACCAAATCCAGATTCATGGACTCCTATGTCGTGTTCGTCGAGAACGACGGCAGCGGGCTGTACCACAAGTACGGCTGCGACGACTTCGCGCAGACCAGCTTCTGGGCATACAGCCGCAAGCTCGCCGAGGCAAACGGCTACAAGCCCTGTCCGCGCTGCTTCGGCTGACCAAAAAACATACCGGCCGGCTGCCGCATCTGCAAAGGCGCGGGTGCGGCGCGGGCTTGAAATGAGGTACCTATGAACGTTCCGGCACTGATTGAAAAGATGCTCGTTTTGTTCTTCGCGATGGCGGCGGGCTTTGTCTGCGGCAAGCGCGGCTGGCTCGACGACACGGCGAACCGCACCATCTCGCGCCTGGTCGTGATGCTCACAAACCCCATGCTGGCGCTCAGCTCCGTGATGGGAAAAGAGCGGCTGATGTCCAACCGGCAGGTCCTCGCGCTGACGGGGATTTCGTTCGCGCTGATTCTCAGCTGCATGCTTGTAAGCCGGGTCGTGGTGCGGCTTTTGCGCGCGGAGAAGGCAGACTGCGGGCTTATGCGGTTTCTGTTCAGCTTCTGCAACATCAGCTACATCGGCTACCCCGTGGTGCAGTCTCTTTTTGGCATGGACGCTTCTTTTTATGTGACGGTGCTGGTTCTGTGCTCGCAGCTGATCATGTGGAGCTACGGCATTCATCTGGTATCGGGGCACGGAAAATTCCGCTGGCAGTGGAGCATTCTCAAAAATCACTGCCTGATCGCCTCGTCGACCGCGTACATCATTTATCTCACGGGGCTCAAGGTCCCGGATGTGCTTGCCTCGGCGTGCTCGTTTCTCGGGCAGACGACGTCGCCGCTGATCATGCTCATCACCGGCAGCGCGCTGGCGCTGATGCCGCTCAAAAATGTCTTCACCAACGGCAGGCTCTATGCGATGTACGCGATCAAGCTGGTGGTGCTGCCGGTGTGTGCATATTTCCTTTTGCGGAATGTACTGTCGGACGGGCTGCTGTTCGGCGTGATCATCACGTTTTTGTGCATCCCCTCCGCCACGAACGCAACCAACATCGCCTATCTCTACGGCGGCAATCATGAGCTGGCGTCCTCGGGCGTCATGCTCTCGACGCTTCTTTCCATGTTCACCCTGCCTGCACTCATGCAGCTTCTATTTGGCTGATTTTTTCTGGAGGTATTTATGACCATTTTTGAGCAGCTGCGCGCCTATGCGCCCGCAAACGCGCAGGAGGCGTCGGACCGGCGGCTGATCCTGCAATACGCCGAACAGTTTGACAACCTCTTCACGCGCGAAAACGAGCTGGCGCACCTGACCGCGTCGTGCTGGATTGTAAACCCCGCGCGTACAAAAGTACTGATGGCGTATCATAACATTTATGACTCCTGGGCATGGCTTGGCGGACACGCCGACGGCATGGAGGATCTTCTTTCCGTGGCATGCAAGGAGGCGAACGAGGAGTCGGGCGTAACGGCAGTGCCGGTTTCCCCGGAGATTTTTTCGGTCGAGATTCTCGGCGTCGCCGGGCATGTCAAGCGCGGGAGCTACGTCTCCGCCCACCTGCATCTGAATGTGACATATCTTCTGGAGGCAAGCGAGCAGCAGGCGCTGCACGAAAAGCCGGACGAAAACAGTGCAGTGCACTGGTTCTCCCTGCCGGACGTATTGCCCAACATCCGGGAGCTGGAGATGCGCGTGGTCTATCAGAAGCTGATGGGCAAATGCGCCGCTCTGCATTTGTAACGGGAGGATAAAAGCCGCTTCGCACCGGGATGGTGCGAAGCGGCTTCGTTTTTCAGAGCGGTTCGAGCTTCGAAAGCGCCTGTGTGAAATAGTCCGGCAGCGGGCATTCGACATGTATGGGCTTGCCGGTTCTCGGGTGGATGAAATCGAGCGCTGCGGCATGCAGACACTGCGTATCCAGCCCCAGCTCGGGCTTTTTGTGCCCGTAAACCATGTCGCCAACAATCGGGTGGCTGCGCCAGGCTAGATGCACGCGGATCTGGTGTGTCCTGCCGGTCTCCAGCTTGCACCGAAGGTGCGTATAGCCCCGGTAGCGCGCGATGACCTCCCAGTGCGTGACGGCATTGCGGCTGTTTTTCTCCGTGACCGCCATCTTCTTGCGGTCCGTGGGGTGCCTTCCAATGGGCGCGTCGATCGTGCCGGAATCCTCCTTCAGATTGCCGCAGACGATGCACTCATAGGTTCTTGCCAGCGTGTGGTCCTTGAGCTGCGCGGAAAGATGGGCGTGGGCGGCGTCGTTCTTTGCCGCAATCAGAAGCCCCGACGTGTCCTTGTCAATCCGGTGGACGATGCCGGGGCGCTTTTCCCCGCCGATGCCGGAAAGAGAATTGCCGCAGTGATGCAGCAGCGCGTTCACGACCGTCCCGTCCGGATGACCCGGCGCAGGGTGGACAACGAGCCCCTTGGGCTTGTTGATGACAATGACATCATCGTCTTCATAGCGGATATCGAGCGGAATCTCCTGCGCCGGAAGACTGGTCTCCTGCGCCTCCGGAAGCGTCAGCTCCAGCACCATGCCGGCGGTCGATGTTTCGTTCTTTTTGAGAGGTCTCCCGTTCGCTGTGACCAGCCCCTGCGCCAGAAGCCGCTGCGCCTGGCTGCGGCTTAACTCCGGCACGAGCCTTGCCAGCGCGGCGTCCAGCCGCTCGCCGCTACGTTCCAGCGTCAGCGTCATTGCCCTGCTCCCTGTTCTTTTTCGGCTTGTCCTCCAGAAATTCCTTGTCGCGGATCAGAATATAGAGAACCAGAAGGATTGCTCCGAAGGTGATGAAAATATCCGCGACATTGAATGTCGAGAACCACGGAATGCAGATCATGTCAATCACAAGCCCCGTCTGCACGCGGTCAATCAGGTTTCCGATCGCGCCGCCCGTGATTGCCGCCAGGCACCACAGCTCAAAGCGCTTGTGAATGAGCTTCTTTGCAATCGCATAGACAACCAGCGCCAGATACGCCGCCGTCAGCACGACGAACATCCATCTGCCGCCGCGAAACAAAGACAGCGCCATGCCGTCGTTTGTGATATAGTGCAGCTGCAGCCAGCCCGGAAGCAGCGTGATGGTCGTGCCGGTCAGATACTGCTGCGCAAGAACCTTCGTCAGCTGATCGACTGCGGCAATGGCGGCGGCAAACGCCGTTAACAGAACGTAAAACAAGGGCAGAGCCTCCTTCAATCAATTGCGGAACTGTGTTTTTTATCGTATCACACAAGCCGCATTTTTGCAATCATCCGCGCCCGAGAAGCTTGTCCATCAGACCTGTTTTGCGGATAAAGCGGTAAAGCGGCACGCCGAGGATATATAAAACGACCGCCTCGCCCGCGCCGACCTCCGCGCCGAAAATCGCAAGCCCCTTCCAGAACTCGCCTGCCGGCATATAAACCGCCGAGAGCATCGCGCCGACCATCAGCATATTGCAGAGAATCGTCGGCAGCGGCAGAAGCCAGGTGTTTCTGACATAGCGCGTAAGAAGGCAGGCAAGCAGCGTCGCGGCAGTGCCGACAATGAGATCGAGCGCCGAGACCGTGGAGAAAAGATTGGCGATCAGGCAGCCGAGCGTCAGTCCGACGGTCAGCGTCGGCTCGAGCGCAACGAGCAGGCAGAGCGCTTCTGCAAGCCGGAACTGGATATTTCCGTAGGCAAACGACGCAGTCAGAATGGTGACGGCGGCATACAGCCCCGCAACGAGACCGTTGAGGGCAATCTGGCGTGAGGTGATGTGTTTCATGATGCATTTTCCCTTTCTTTGGGGACAAAAAAATGAGCGCAGTCCATGCGCCCATCCTGCCGCGGCAGAGCTTCTGCGCAGCAATCCCTGGATGTATTCTTCCAACTCCCAACGCACCCGGACAGCGGTCCTTTTCGCGCTGAGCTGCACCATTTTTCCTTGAAATACGTCAGTATTCCTGCGAAAAAATGTCTTGCTCCGCGCAAAAATTCCTCGCTGCCGGTCACATCGTCAGTTGGAAGAATACATCCTAGTTTTGTTTAGAGACAGGATGGTTTCGAACTGTCTGGTATTCGCGCGGCATGCCGCCCTCCGGAAGGCGATGCGCCGCAAGGCGTATTTTACTCGATGGCGCGGAAAAAATCAAGCCCGGCGGCACCGGATTATTTTCCGAAAAACGCGGAAAAACCGGTTTTGCCCTTGACAAAACGGGCAGAAGTGACTAAGATAAAGCCGTATCTGAATATTTCGCAATGATAAGGACAAGTACGGGTTTCCGATGCGCAAAGAGAACTGCCGGGCGGTGTAAGGCAGCGGCGAGGCTTCCCCGAATATCCCCTTGGAGCATCCGCCTGAAAGGACATTCGTCCCGGTAAGCGCGGACGGGACTTCCCGTTACAGAAGAAGAGTGTCCGGAAACCTGCTTTTCCGGGAATTCAGGTGGTACCGCGGTTTTTCGCCCTGAGCTTCTGCTCTCGGCGTTTTTTATTTCTCAAAAAACATGATTTCACATGGAGGCATAGAATCAGATGGAATACAAACAGACGTTAAACATGACGAAGTCCGGCTTTCCGATGCGCGGCGGTCTTCCGATGCGCGAGCCGGATATGCTCAAGCACTGGGAAGAGCTCGATCTTTATAACGAGCTTCTGAAGAAGAACGACGGCAAGCCCCTGTTCTCGCTGCACGACGGTCCTCCGTTCTCCAACGGCGCGCTGCATATGGGTCATGCGCTCAACAAGTGCATCAAGGACTTCATGAACCGCTCGGCGGCGATGCGCG